>CALVVP010000001.1 GCA_944363895.1 uncultured Bacilli bacterium
CTACTTTTTGTCATATTTCCTCCTCTATTTAACTCCTACAGTCTAATTATAAACTATTTAAAAAATAAAGTCAATAGAAAAACGAACTAAAGTTTGTGTTTTTAACTAAAATAAAAGATAGTCAAAAGACTATCTAATATGTTCATATTCATCTTCGCCAATATATACCCTATTACCATTTTCATCATAGTAATAAGCACCATCATAATTACTACCATTGTTATAGTCATTACCATTATCAATAGTATATCCATAACGATTTAAAATAGCACTATTAGTTGCTTGATCCCAACCAATACTTGTACCAAACATAGCAGAAATATCACGAGCTGGTATATATGTCGTACCATTTATAATATAAACTTCTGTTTTCTTTCCATTTGTAGGTTGTGGTGTATACAAATTACCATTAAAATAAATATTAACACCAGATACACCGGATAATTTTTTTTGCGTTAATTGAGCATTTGGTTGTTCACCAGATACTGGTACAGCTGGATATTCTTTAAAATAAACTTTATTACCATTTTCATCAATATAGTAAGTATCACTCGTATTATCATTAGCTTCAATATAAACAGAATTATTCTTCCATTCAACATCAGCACCATATAAAGTAGAAATAGCAGCTATTGGTAAATATGTCGTACCATTGTGAACGAAAGGTGTGATTTTATTACCATTAGCATCTCTTGGAGTAAATAAAACACCATCCACATAAATATTAACTCCCATATAAGCATCAATAGTAACATTTTCTAATTTACTAGGATCACTTGGAGTAACGCTAGATTTTAAATCACTAGTATCTAAATAGCCACGATCGATAGCTAATTCCATTTCGTTTCCATTTTTATAATAAACAAATCCTTGTTCCTCACTAATTCTAACAGGTTTATTATTAATAGAATATTCAATATAATCTCTATAATCAATACGATTAGAATTTTCATTATATACTTTAGATACCATTAAAGATTGTTTATAATTTAAATATTGATTAAGTGCATTACTTAATTCTGTATAGTAAGCATATTTAGTATTTATCGTTTCACTAATTAAATTAGTATCACCATAGATTGATAAAATCACATCTTGATTAGAACTACTACTAGCTGTATAATTACCAGATTCAATAGCTTTTTCAATCTTATCATAGAAGATATCAGCATCTCTCATCGCTTGTAGGCACATAGCTTCATTATCTTTTGGAATAATAGCTGTATTGTATTCTGTTCTAAAAGTAGGTTTTGAACTATATCCATAAGTTGCAACTAAATTTGGAATAACAACTAATGTTTTATCTTTACTTAATTTTGAATCATCTAAAGTTATTATTCTTGAATCGACAATTTGGTTATTCTTAAGTTCATATACACCAATATTTACTAAACTATTATTGCCAATACTATTAGCAAATACGCAAGTATAATCATCAGCATAATCTTCCAAATCTTTAACTGATATATTAGTAACACTTGAAAAAACTAATTTACTTTCATTAATTTTACTTTCTAAGTATTTTTTAATAATTTGTTTTTCAGTATTATTCAAATCATCCATAACACTTTCATATTCTGTTTCAATCATATTGATGCTAGCTAACATTCTTGCCATACTATTTGCTCTATTGCCAGTATGACCAACAAACATTCCGCCATTAGCTAAAACAGTATAAACATCTTGAAAATCATTATCAATATCTTCAATAATTTCATTTAACTCCTTAGCTTGTCTATCAGTAACATAATTAGATATATAAGATTCCTCATTAACATATTCGTCATTTCCATTATAAGTTATACTGATAGTTGGAAATTCAACATTAGCAGCCTCAGCTTTAGTAGCCCCTGCTCCAACAACAAAACCAGTTGCTAAAACAAAAGGTAAAGCTTTCTTTAAAACTAATTTTTTGCTTTTTTCTAATAATTCTTTTATTCTTTGTCTATTGATATTAATCATTATTATTCCCCCTTTAATTAATATTGTCATTTATACTAACATAAATAAAAGCAAAAGTCAAATTAAAGAACTGACTAAAAATCTAAGCTGTCAGTTCTTCATATTATTTTCTAATAATTCTTCATATTTATTTTGTAAAACATAGATATCTTTACTACTCATAAATAGCATAACGGCATTTTTATGTTTTAATAATTTATCTACCATATCTAAATTGATATATTCACCATTATCTAATTTATCAAGAATTACTTGACAAGTTACGTCATCATAACCAATCTCTTCACGATCAACACCAACATCCATAACATAAGCCTTATCAGCCAAATTAAGGGCATCAGCAAATTCTTGCGCCATTTCTTTAGTTCTTGATAAAGTGTGTGTCTTCAATATAGCCACAATTTCTTTATCAGGATATTTTTGTCTTGCTCCTTTAATAGTTACTTTGACTTCGGTTGGATGATGAGCATAATCGTCGATAGTTACAATATCACCAATTACTTTTTCTTTAAACCTTCTTTTAGCTCCTTTAAATGTTTTTAAATATTTAGCAACTTCTTTAGCTTCTAACCTTTCATAATAACAAACACCAATTACAGCTAAAGCATTTAATAACATATGTTTTCCATATAAAGGTAAATCAAAATGTCCATAATAGTTTTCTTCGACAAACACATCAAAACTCGTTCCTTCATTAGAATATTCGACATCTTTGGCAATAATATCATTATCTTCATTTAAACCATAGTAAAAAATAGGAACATTTACATCTAATGTATGAGTATATGGATCATCGCCACAGGCAATAACCATCTTCTCAGCTAATCGAGCATATTCTTGATAAGCAGAAATAACATCATCGATATCTTTATAATAATCAATATGGTCAAGTTCAATATTAGTTATAATAGCATAATATGGTGTATAATTTAAAAAATGTCTTTTATATTCACAAGCTTCCAAAGCAAAATACTCGTTTTCTTTACTAGCGTCACCAGTACCATCACCAATTAAATAATTACAACCAGTAATATTTTTTAAAACATGACTTAACATAGCTGTTGTCGTTGTTTTACCATGACAACCAGCAATTGTAATTGTTTTAAACATTCTCGTTAATTTACCAACCATATCTTGATATGAATATATTTTTAATCCCAATTCTTTAGCTCGAACAATCTCTTCATGAGTATCTTTAAAAGCATTCCCTTGAATAATTATCATATCTTCTTTGATATTATCTTTGTTAAATTCATAAATTTTAATTCCTTTTTCGACTAATGCTTGTTCTGTAAAAAAGTGATCAGGTTTATCACTACCTTCTACTTCATAACCTAACCCGTCAAGAATTTGCGCTAAAGCACTCATCCCTGTACCTTTTATTCCAACCAGAAAGTATTTCATTTAACCATCTCCTATTATTATTTTACACCATTTAGAAGTAAAAAGTCCATAAATTTTATTAAAAATAATTAAAAAGCTATGGAATCATAGCTTTACTCTTTATATTCAAACTCTAAATCTAAAATTCTAATTGTATCCCCTTCGATAGCACCTAATTCTCTTAATTTATCATCAACACCATATTTTCTTAATTTATTAGCAAATCTATTAGCTGCTTCATCAGTATTAAATTTAGTCATTTTTAATAATTTCTCGATTTTTTCCCCTTTTACGATCCAAGTATTTCCTTCTTTAGTAATCGTGAATGGTTGTTCTTCTTTAAACTTATATAAAACATGACTCTCAAACTTTTCTTCTTCATATAATGGTTCTTTTTTAATTGTTTCTAATTTTTTAGCTAAGGCTTCGATTACTTCTTTTAATCCTTCGTTAGTAATCGCTTTAACTGGATAAATATCTAATTTTACTTTCTGTTTAAATTTTTCTAAATTTTCTAAAGCCTTAGGCATATCCATCTTATTAGCAATGATAATTTGGGGTTTTTCTAATATTTTCGAATTAAATTCTTTTAATTCTTTATTGATAATTATATAATCTTCATAAGGATCTCTTCCCTCAGTTGCTCCCATATCAATAACATGAGCAATTATTCTGGTTCTTTCAATATGTTTTAAAAATTGATCACCTAATCCTTCACCTTGGGAAGCTCCTTCGATTAAACCAGGTAAATCTGCAACCACAAAAGAAGTATTATTCGCTTTAACCACCCCTAAATTAGGTTTTAAAGTCGTAAAATGGTATTCAGCTATTTTCGGTTTAGCTTGCGATATTTTGGAAATAATCGTTGATTTTCCCACACTAGGCATCCCAACTAATCCAACATCTGCTAATAATTTTAATTCAACTTTAACTTTTCTAATTTCGCCAGGTTCGCCATTTTCCGCAAAATGCGGTGCGGGATTAGATTTAGTCGCAAAAGCAATATTTCCACGACCTCCTCTTCCGCCACTAGCAACGACTACTTCATCATCTTTTTTTGTTAAATCAGCAATCACTAAATTAGTATCTAAATCAGTTATAACCGTTCCTAAAGGTACTCTAACAATCACATCCTCCGCTTTTTTCCCATTCATTCCTTTTCCTAAACCGTTACTTCCTTTTTTTCCTTTAATTTGTTTTTGATATTTTAAATCAATTAAAGTATTTAATCCTTCATCCACTTTAAAAATAATATCCGATCCTTTGCCCCCATTACCACCATAGGGTCCACCCATTTCCACAAATTTTTCTCTTCTAAAGGCCATACAGCCATCGCCGCCTGAACCGGCGATAAGTTCTAATTTTACTTCATCGATAAACATAGTCAATCACCACTTACCATTATACACTAAAACTAATTTTTTTTAAAATAAAGTAAAAATTTTCAAATAAATGGTATAATATAATTGGTGAAGAATATGGAACTATTTTTATTATGTTTAAAAATTTTTGGCGCACGGATATTAGATGTTTCTTTAGGTACCTTAAGAATGATGATTACTGTTAAAGGTAAAAATTTGTATGCGAGTTTAGTTGGTTTTTTTGAAATATTTGTTTGGTTTATTATTGTTAAAGAAGCTTTAAACACAGATGAAACCAGTATTTGGATTGCTATTGCTTATTCATTAGGTTTTGCTACTGGTACTTATATTGGTGGTATTCTATCTAAAAAATTCATTTCTGGTAATTTAAGTGTTCAAATAATTACTGATAAAGCTTATCCTGATATGGTCAATGTTTTAAGAAATGAAGGCTATGGTGTAACTGTTATCGATGTTGAAGGTAAAAACAAAGAAGAAGAAAAAGATATGTTATTTATCGAAATAAAAGATAAAAGTTTTAATCATTTACAAAAAATAGTTAAACAAATTGATCATGATGCTTTTATTGTTGTTAATGAAACTAAATATGTTATGAATGGATTTTTAGAAAATATCGTAAAATAGCTTAGGAATTTACCTAAGCTATTTTAATAATTATAAACACCATTTATTTTATCATATGTCATCTGATCTAGTGTATCGACTGTCCATTCGTCATTTTCTTTCGTTAAACTAATTTCAATAGTATATCTTACTTTATCTTTAGCATCTTTTAATTGATTTAATTTATAATCATTAAATTTAGATACGCTATATACACCATTTTCATCATTAAATTCTTCCATATTATTATTCATATAGTTATTTGCTTCATCTAATACCTTTTTAAAATCAGTAACTGATATTTCAACTGTGACAACTGCTTCATCACCATCAATTGTTTCATCTTTTATTTCATAAACTAAATTCTGATAATGTTTTTTCATGATATCTTTATACATTACTTTTTGATTTTCATTTAAAGTAGTATCTTCATTTAACACATTATCTAAATCAGTTAATACACTATTATCTAAAGCTTGATACTTTTTTAAAAATTCCTCGGTTTTTTTAGTTGGTGTATTAGATAAATCATTACAACCACATAATAATAATAAACTTAAAACAATATAAATAATTTTTTTCATATTTCACCTCAAATATAGTTTGGCAAAATAAGAATAAAATATACTAATATTTTAATTTTTATAGATTAATATATAGTAAATGGATAAAACGTTGGATTGTTAGTTTAGTGTGAACCTCCTCCCTTTTAAGGGAGGAGGCGGACATACTCCTTGTATTTTATCTATTCCCAAGAGAAAAAGAGTTATAGATTTCAAACTCTCGTTTGAAATCTATGGGATGAGGACTGCACGCGCGCTGCCGTAGCTGGCGCTACCACCATTGTTCCTGTAGAAGAAGAACACGCCCGCATTGGAGCCAGCGTAAGAGTCGCCGCCACGCTGAAACCATGAGTAACTAGAGTAGACGAAGTACGCGTAATCATTATACCATCCACCTGTACTATTTCCATAAGTCTTCAATGTCTCTTTTGTAGCGTCTCCTAATTTTCCTCGGCCATGAGTTGTTTCACTTGTTCCATAGGTGTATTTATCATAATATTTCGCATCTGGTGCACTACTAAAGCCCGCATTACTTGAATAGAATGCCCCTCTACTATTCACCATATTTCCCATCACATATTCATATGCTCCTCCACTCATGTCATATACTCCATATACTGTTCCTGTGGTTGACTGTCCAGTTTTACTTTTATATGATGTACTACTACTTCCTCCTCCTGTATAATAACTACTATTACCATTTCTTGTTATATCTGTTGTTCCTAGTCCATATTTACTTTGTTTTAAGTATGCTACTGCTCCCCATTCCATATTCTTCATCATGTGACTATCTCCACTTAAACTATATGTGGTTCTCATGTTTTGTATTGCTGTGAAGAATGCTGATACGGTTTGACTTCTTAAACTTTGCACTCCTGGCTTGATTGTAATTGTACTAGTGTTTCCACTTACTTCAAATTTCCCCACCCAAAATCCAGTTACCTCTTCATCACCAAAAGTGAATGCTGGGTGCGTATACCAGTTACCGTTAGTAGCATTCGTACAGGTTTGACTGCTATTTCCTGATTTGGCTATCGCATCAGTACATGACACTGTTCCAGTACTTGCTGTTCCATTTTCAAATTCAATATTGATTAATTGGGCTGCTACACTTCCATTATTAGCGTTAAACAATTGATATTTATATCTTGGTATCCACACATACCATAATGCTATTTCATCTTCGGTAATAGTTTCGTTAACACTTTTACTTACGCCACTATTTAATACCACTGCATTAGCCCATTCTTGATTATCATAGTTATACCATTCTTGTGTTACATCAGCATACACCCAATTACTTCCATTATATGTTATCGGTATCATATTGCTTGCTAGTTCAGGAGCATTGGCGCCACTATTATCAGTATAATTTGGATTGCTTGGCTCTTCTACTGGTGGTGGTGTCTCAACACTCTCTACACATTCATTATTCAAATTATAATTAAAGCGGTCTTGTTCATATTTAACTTCAACAATATTAGTTAAAGGTATCTCATCACCACTAACTGCATCATAAACCTTAGTAGGTAAATACTCACCTTGAACTAAACTTTCTAAAGTAACACAAAATGTATTACCATTATATTTCGGAAATGAATTAGCATTCTCACTAACATAAAGACTAGCAGCACTATATAAAATTTCTTTACTAGCATCACTTAATTCATTGCGACTTTGTCTAATCGCATTTAAAATTGGGGGAAAAGCAATCAAAGCAATTAACCCTAATATTATGACAACACCAATCAACTCAACTAAAGTAAAACCTTTTTTCATATGAACCTCCTAGTATTCACAATTACCTGGTGTGCGAGGATAAGGAATGACATCGCGAATATTTTCGACACCAGTTAAATAAATCAATAATCTTTCAAACCCCATACCAAAGCCAGAATGAACACAGCCACCAAATTTTCTTAAATTCAAATACCATTCCATCGAATCAAGAGGAAGATTCAACTCTTTCATTCGGCTAACTAATTTATCATAATCTTCTTCTCTTTGGGAACCACCCATTAATTCTCCAGCTCCAGGAACTTCTAAATCAACAGCGGCAACGGTTTTCCCATCAGGATTAAGTTTCATATAAAATGCTTTAATATCTTTCGGCCAATCGGTAATAAAAACCGGGCCATTAAAGTATTCGGTGATATATTTTTCATGTTCTTTAGCAATATCACAACCATATTCAGGAGTAAATTCAAATTTAACTTTAGCTTCTTTTAAAATTTTAATTACTTCTTCATGGGTAACACGTACAAATTGAGAATTAAGTAAGTTATTAAGTTTATTAATTAAACCATTTTCGACAAATTTGTCAAAAAACAACATTTCATCAGGACAATGTTCTAAAACATATTTAACGATATATTTAAGCATATCTTCCATAATATCCATATTGCCGTTTAAATCACAAAAAGCAATTTCTGGTTCAATCATCCAAAATTCGGAAGCATGAGTTTTGGTATTAGAGTTTTCCGCCCGGAAAGTTGGACCAAAAGTATAAGTTTTTTTATAAGCTAAAGCAAATGTTTCAGCTTGTAATTGACCTGAGACTGTTAAATTACAAGGTTTGCCAAAAAAATCTTTACTATAATCTGGTTTACCATTAACTTTATTCAAATCTAAAGTAGTTACTTGAAACATTTCACCGGCGCCTTCACAATCACTAGCAGTAATAATCGGGGCATGAAAATAAACATAACCATTATTTTGAAAATAAGAGTGGATAGCAAAAGCGACTACGCTTCTAACTCTAAAGACAGCTTGAAATAAATTAGTTCTTGGTCTTAAATAAGCAACTTCTCTTAAAAATTCTCTAGTATGTCTTTTAGGTTGAATTGGGTAATCAACAGGACAATCACCTAATAAAATAATATCCTTAACTGTTACTTCATAATCTTGACCACTTCCGACTGATTTAGTTAAAACACCGATAACTTTAATCGCACTACCAATTTTTAATTTAGAAATAAAGTCAAAATTAGTTTTATTATCATAGACAACTTGGATACTTTTAAAACAAGTTCCATCATAAAAATCGATAAAACCAAATTCTTTTTGTTTACGATGATTACGAATCCAACCTTCTAAAATAATTTCTTGATTTAAATATTCTGTGATATTTTCGTATAATACTCTTAAATCCATCATTATCTCTCCTAATCTTTGTGTAATGCTTTATAGACTAATTCAAATATTATCATACCCACGACGATAATCGCTATCCATAAAAAAGGATTACGACTGTGTTCTAAAAAGAAGTCTTTAATATCATTTCCTAATTCAACAAAAAAATTACCAATATCATTCCATAAATTTAAAATCATCAGATTACACCTTCCTTATTTTTTTATGACCTTTCATCAACATTTTAATGCCATGCGGATGTTTAAAAGCAACCGTTAATACTTTATCTTTAATTCCGACAATAACGCCTTCACCAAAACTATCAAAATAAATATGTTCGCCGATTTTATATTCAATATTAGGATCGACATTTTCCAAAATACTAGCAGTTTTTTCTTCTAAAGAAATAATTTTATCAGTATTTAATAGTTTAGCATCGATTTCTTTAATAAAACGACTTTCCGGATTTTTAACTTTATTACCATAGATAGTTCTAACTTCGGCATTGACTAACCATAATCTTTTTTTAGCTCTAGTAATCGCGACATAACAAAGTCGTCTTTCTTCTTCTAATTGTTCTTGACTATCAAAAGAATTTAAATGTGGGAATATACTTTCTTCTAAACCGACAACAAAAACATTATCAAATTCTAATCCTTTCGCTGAATGAATCGTCATCAAAGTGATACCATCGTTATTTTTATATTCGGTTATATCCGCTACTAAGCTTATCTCATTTAGAAAATCCTCTAAGTTAATTATACCATAATTTTCTTCAAATTGTATAGCAATCGTTTTAAACTCCTTAAGGTTTTCAATTCGCGTTTCCGCTTCGATAGTATTTTCACTTTCTAACTCTTTAATTAAACCAGTTTTATCTAAAACTAATTCGATAAAATTAGTTAAAGTCATATTATCTTTTTCTTTGCTTAAATAATCAATTAAGTTTTTAAATTCTAATTCTTTGGCAGAATCGATTGCATCATATAAAGAAATATTTAAATTAGTCGCTTTTTCTTTTAATTTATCTAAAGTAGTTTTACCGATTTTTCGCCTTGGAACATTGATAATCCGCATCAAACTGACATCATCATCTTTGTTATAAATAAGTTTTAAATAAGCCATTAAATCTTTTATTTCTTTACGGTTGTAAAAATAAACACTACCGACTACTTTATAAGGAATATTACTTAAAACTAATTCTTTTTCAAAATTTTGTGATTGGGCATTAGTACGGTAAAGAATGGCAATATCACTTAATTTAATATTTTGATCAATTAATTTATTTATTTCTTGAACGACATAATAAGCTTCATCTTTTTCATTTAAAGCGGTGTGATATTCTATTTTTAAACCTTGTTCATTATCGGTCCATAAATTTTTATCTTTACGATGAACATTATTTTTAATTAGTTGATTCGAAGCTTCGATAATCGTTTTCGTCGAACGATAATTTTGTTCTAAATAGACAGTTTGACAATTAGGATAATCTTTTTCAAAATTTAAAATATTTTTATAATTAGAGCCACGCCAAGAATAAATCGATTGACTATCATCACCAACCACACAAATATTTTTATATTTGCTACTAATCATTTTAGCTAATAAATATTGGGCTGCATTAGTATCTTGATATTCATCGATTAAAATATATTGATATTGTTCTTGATACTCTTTTAAAATTGAAGGGTATTTTCTAAATAAAACAATTGGTAACATCAATAAATCATCAAAATCGACACTATTATTTCTTTTTAATCTTGCTTCATATTTTTCATAAATATCTAAAATCATTTCATCATAATCGTTATTAACAAATCTAGCAAATTCTAAAGAATCAATTAAAGCATTTTTATTATTGCTGATAACACTTTTAATGGCTTTATAATTTTCATCATAATTACAATCTTTTAAAATATTTTTAATAACGATATTACTATCATCACTATCTAAAATCGTAAAATTTTTACTTAAGCCAAGTTTTTCATAATGTTTTTTTAAAATAGATAAACCGAAAGAATGAAAAGTCGAAATCTGAATCTCATAACCAATCATTCCCACCATATTTAAAATTCGCTCTTTCATTTCTTTAGCAGCTTTATTGGTAAAAGTGATAGCTAAAATATGCTTAGGACTAATATTTTTTTCTAAAATTAAATAAGCTACTTTAGTAGTTAAAACTTTAGTTTTCCCACTACCAGCTCCCGCTAAAACTAAAAGAGGCCCTTCGGTTATCTTGACAGCTTCTTTTTGTCTTTCGTTTAAAGTATCTAAATTCATATAAAACACATCCTCTAAAACATTATAACATAG
>CALVVP010000002.1 GCA_944363895.1 uncultured Bacilli bacterium
CACATTCCCGTAACAGCATCCGCCGAATGATTCGATAAACTGTTATCCTCGTCAACTTTTTAGTTCTGGCGCTAGCAAAATAACTTTACCTCCATTTAGTTATTAAGCTTTCAATATTATTATACGATATTTTAATGATTTTGATAATAGTTTTGGTGTCAAATAGTTGTAATTTAGTAATTTTTATTATATAATCAAAATAGGTGAATGGTATGCAAATAATGGCTAAATTAACAATTAAAAATTTATTTAAAAATAAAAAAAACTTTATTTTATGTTTTATTAGTGTTTTATTATCCTGCATTTTACTTTTTTCAGTAGGTTTGGCTGTATCGACATTTAAACAAAATCAAATCAATAATTTAATTGATACATATGGTGATTATCATGCTATTATCTATAATACTAATATTAATAAAAAAGATAAATTAAATGATGAAAGAATTTTAAAATATTTTTATATTTTTCAAATTAAAGATAATTTATATAGTATTAGTGACGATTTTAATTTAGACATTAATTTAAAAGGCAAGATGCCAACTAATAATAAGGAAATAATTATCAATAATGAAACATCGAGTAGATATGACTTAAAAATAGGGGATAATTTTAATATCGATGGTCAAGATTATCAAGTAGTAGGGATTTATACTAAAAATTTCTTATATAGTTTAAATTTAAAAAATATAATTTTTACTAAAGAAGAAGAAAATAATAATAATTCTTTATACTTCGTTTATTTAAAATCATATAAAAATATTTATAATAACTTAAGAGATATTGCTAATAATTTTGATAATTCTAACTTATATATCAATAATAATGTATTATATTCTTTAGCAGGAAGTGATCCAGCTAATGTTAATTTTAATGATAATACAACCGCTATTTACTTTTTAATGACTATGTTTTTATGCCTGATTTTAGCTTTTATCGTTTTCTTTATTATTTATAATGCTTTTTCGATATCCGTTAATGAAAAGAAAAAAAGTTATGCGATGTATAAAAGTATCGGAGCTTCACCTAAACAAATATTATTTTCCGTATTTTTAGAAACTTTAATTATTTTAGTGATTGCTATTCCTTTAGGTTTTTTATTAAGTTTAGGTTTTGTTGCTTTAGTTTTATTAATTGTTAATAATATATTATCAGGAATTGTTTCACATATTTATACATTAGAAATTTATCCATTGTTTATATTTGTTTCTTTAATATTTATTTTAGTTAGTACTTTGTTTGCCACATTCTCAGTTGCTAGAATGGCTAGTTCTATTAATATAATTGAGGAAGTTCGTCAAACTAAAAAATTTAAATATAAAAAAGAAAATAAAATAGTTAAAAAATTATTTGGTATTACTGGCGCGATATCAGCTAAAAGTGTCACAAGAGATCGCGCTAAATATCGCATAACCACTATTTCGGTTGTAATTGGTATTATTTTATTTTTAACGACTTCATCTTTATTAAGTTTACTATTATATTCAATTGAGATATCGCCATCAGATAAATATATATATTTACAAATTAATAAAGAAGATTATCATATTATCGATGAAATAATATCTTTAACTAGTGTCGATGATTACCTTTATTCCGATGGTGAATTTTATTTATTTGAAACAGATAATAAAACTTATAACATTAGCAATAATTATTTAAGTGTTGACTATCTTGATTCTAAAAGTTATCAAAATTTAAGAAAACAATTTAATATTACTAATGATTCACCGATGATAATAGGTAATTATATCAATAGTTTAGATGAATCAGCTACCAAGCCATTTTTTGAAGATGAAATAATTAATTTAAAATTATATGATACAGAAAATAATTATGTAGCTGATTACCAAGCAAATGTAATCGCAGATTATGGAAATTTAACTAAATTTGGTTATAATTTTAGTGATATTTTAATTCCTACTTTAATTTTAGAGATGAAAGATATGGATATGGATTATATTAATCTATATATATCCAGTGAAGATTATTTAGGGTTTGATTCGGAAATTCAAACTATTATTAATGATTATCCTAATTTATATTATACAAATAATTTAGTTTTAATGCATAATGATATAGTGACGATTAATTGCGTTAAATTAGTTATTTATTTGGCTTTAGGTTTAGTAGTCTTTATAACAGTAGTTAGCATTATTGGTACAATCAGTTCAAATTTAAATTTAAGAAGAAGAGAATTTGCTGTTTTGAAAAGTTTAGGTTTATCTAATAAACAATTTAATAAGATGATTTTTTATGAAAGTTTAATGTTAAGTTTAAAATCTTTATTATTTGGTCTATTATTATTTATATTAATTGCTGCTATTTTTTTAAGAATTACGATGCTTGATGAAACAACTTTTGAACAGTTTATCAATGTTCCTTTAAATATTTTTATTCCTCCATTATTAATTTGTATTTTAGGAGTAATTGTTATTAATTATTTATCTTTCTTGATTGCGACGAGAAAAATCAAAAAAGATAATATTGTCGATGTTGTTAAAACCTATTAAAAAGAGCCTTTAGCGGCTCTTTAATTCTTCGATATAGTTTTCATAATCTAGTTGCGATGGAAATACTTGTAAACTATCATAATTACCATGGATAAAAACTTTGCGGTCGATTGCAAAACTTTCAAAAGGTTTAAATAAAATTCTTTTTTGTTTATCCGTTTTAACAAAACCAACAATCGAATTAGTTAAAATTTCTAATTTTTGTTCTGCTCCTAGTGTCTTTAATTTTGTAATTTCTTTTTCAACTTTTGACCAATTAATAATAATATAATAGTTACTTTTTCCTTTTTGAATAATCAATTGTTCATTTTCTTCAACATCAGAAAATTTAGGTATAAAAATTCTTCCTTTACAATCGACTTTACATTCACTGTTACCAAAAATTGGAATACTACCAAACATATTTATTCCCCCTTTAATGATTAGCTATTATATGGTAATTTAAAATATTTGTCAAATTGTGATAGTATTGACTAATAATTATAAATAAGTTAAAATTTAAATTAGAAGATATAAAACTATTTA
>CALVVP010000003.1 GCA_944363895.1 uncultured Bacilli bacterium
ATTAACATTAATTTTGAATCGGCAATTTATGATGATATAAAAAATTATAAGGATTTATATCAATATATAAAAGATAAAATAAAAAAAGAAAAAGTTTATTTATTACTAGATGAAGTACAAAATATTGAATCTTGGGAAAAAGCTATAAATTCATTTAAAGTAGATTTTGATATAGATATTTATATAACTGGTTCTAATGCTTATCTTTTATCATCAGAATTATCAGCATTACTATCTGGTCGATATATAGAAATAAAGATGTATCCCCTATCATTTAAAGAATATTTGATATTTAATAATTATAATAATGATAATTTAGACGATAAATTTAATGAATATTTAAAATATGGTGGACTTCCTGCAATTACATCAATAAAAAATAATAATGATTTAGTTTTATCTTATTTGAATGATATATATAATTCAATTGTAAAAAAAGATATAATAGATAGAAATAATATAAAAGATACCGCACTTTTGGAAAATATTATAAAATATTTAGCTAATAATATTGGGAGCCCGATATCATCTACTAAAATAAGTGATTATCTAAACAGCAATAAGACAACTTTAAATTCTAATCATCAAACAATCGATAATTATTTAAAAATGCTTGAAAAATCATTTATAATGTATAAAGCAGATAGAACGGATATAAGAAGAAAATCATTACTTAAAACACTTGGAAAATATTATATATCAGATACTGGTATAAGAAATATAATCCTAGGATTTAGAAATATAAATGAAGGACATTTACTTGAAAATGTTGTTTATCTGGAACTATTAAGAAGAGGTTACCGCGTAAATATAGGAAAATTTAATGATTATGAAGTAGATTTTGTCGCTGAAAACCCTAATGAAATAATATATTATCAAGTTATCCAGACCTTGTTAAACGAAGAAGTCAAAAGTAGAGAATTGCGAAGTTTAGAAAGTATAAATGATAATTATGAAAAAATAATATTAACTATGGATAAACCAATTAATAAAGATTATAACGGTATAAAAGTTATTAATTTAATTGATTGGTTATTAAGTAGTAATTAAATAAAAAATATTTTTGCCAAAGCTTTCTTATCTACTTTTAAAAAAATGTGATATACTAAATTAAGAATGGAGGATTTATGATTGAAACACCACATATAAAATGTAATCAAGAAGATATTGCTGATATTGTTTTAATGCCTGGAGATCCGTTAAGAGCTAAATTTATGGCCGAAACTTATTTAAAAGATTATAAATTAGTCAATAGTGTTAGAAATATGTTAGCTTATACGGGATTTTATAAAGGTAAAAAAGTAACAGTTTTTTCTTCTGGTATGGGATTGGCTAGTATGGCTATTTATTGTTATGAATTATATAAATTTTTTGCTGTTAAATATATTATTCGGATTGGTTCAGCTGGCAGTAATAATCCTAACATTAAATTATTAGATATCGTTTTATCAACAGCAAGTTATACTGAAACTAATTTTAGTTATACTTATAATAGTGAAAATATCAATGAAGTTGACTCTAGTCTTTATTTAAACAATATTATTAAAAATAAAGCTAAAGAAAAAAATCTTGATTTAAAAGTAGGAAAAACCGCTTGTACTTTAGTTTTTGATGCTTATATGCAAAATCAAATAAGTTATAATCAAAGATTACCAAAAGATATCATCGCTAGTGAAATGGAAGCTTTTGCGTTATTTTATATCGCTAAAAAGTTAGAAAAGCAAGCAAGTTGTTTACTTACCATTTCTGATTCGGTTTATGAAAATAAAAAAATAACGACTTTAGAAAGACAAAACAATTTAAAAGAAATGATTGAACTTGCTTTAGAATCTTGTTTGGAGGTTGAATAATGGAATTAATGGATAAAGCAATTGAAGCTAAAAAAAATTCGTATAGCCCCTACTCTCATTTTAAAGTTGGGGCAGCTTTATTAACTAAAGATAATGAAGTTTATACAGGTTGTAATATAGAAAGCGTATCTTATACACCTACTTGTTGTGCCGAAAGAACAGCTTTTTTTAAAGCTATTAGTGAAGGAAAAAAAGCGTTTAAAGCCATAGCAATTAATGGTGATAGTAAATTTTGCTATCCTTGTGGTGTATGTCGCCAAGTAATGAGCGAATTTTGTGACGATGATTTTAAAATATATGTGGGAAACAGTCAAGAATATAAGGAATATACTTTAAAAGAGTTATTACCCTATTCTTTTGATATGGAGTAGTCTATGACAATGTATGATATTATTGAAAAAAAGAAAAATAAATTATCTTTAACAAAAGAAGAAATTATATTTTTTATCAATGGTTATGTTAATAATGAAATACCGGATTATCAAGCAGCTAGTTTACTTATGGCCATTGTTTTAAACGGCATGAATGAAGAAGAGGTTACTAATTTAACTTTAGCGATGGCTGATTCTGGTGATAAAATAACATATCATTTTAATACGGTGGACAAACATTCAACTGGTGGAGTTGGAGATAAAACGACTTTAATTGTCGCCCCAATTGTCGCGAGTCTTGATTGTAAAGTCGCGAAAATGAGTGGCAAAGGTTTAGGCTTTACTGGTGGAACAATCGATAAGTTAGAAGCGATTCCTGGCTTTAAAGTTCAATTAACGGAAGAAGAATTTATTAAACAAATAAATGATATTAATGTAGCTTTAATTAGCCAAACAAAAAATATTGCTAAAGCTGATAAAAAAATATACGCTTTAAGAGATGTGACAGCTACTGTCGATAGTATCCCATTAATTGCTTCTAGTATTATGAGTAAAAAAATAGCTAGTGGTGCATCTAATTTAGTTTTAGATGTCAAAGTAGGAACCGGTGCTTTCATGAAAAATATTGTTGATGCTCAAAAATTAGCTAATTTAATGGTTAAAATTGGTCAAAATGCCCATATTAATACTTTAGCTATTTTATCGAATATGAATCAACCATTAGGCAATAATATTGGTAACATTTTAGAAGTTCAAGAAGCAATTGCTGTATTAGAAGGTCATGGTCCATCCGATTTAAAAGAGTTATCGATTGAACTTGCTACACAAATGGTCAGTCTATATAAAAATATTAACTATGATTTAGCTAAACAACAAGTAATTGCAGTTTTAGATAATCAAAAAGCTTTAAATAAATTTTATCAATTTATCAATAGTCAAGGTGGCAAGATTAAAGAAATTTGTTTTAAGCCTAAATATGAATATAAAGTATATACTAAACAAGAAGGTTATATTACCCAAATGGATACCGAAGAAATCGGTAAAATTGCCTCTTTATTAGGCGCGGGAAGAATGACTAAAGATGATGTAATAGACTATGAAGCAGGTATTGTTTTAAATAAAAAAATTAACGATTATGTTAAAGAAAATGATTTATTAGCTACTCTTTATACTAATAAAGAAATCGATTTAATCGAAAATTATTTAAAAACAATTACGATAACAAATCAACCAATTGAAAATAATTTGATTTTAGGAGTGGTAAAATGAACGAAGTAGTAAATAAATTAATTAAATCAAATAAAACTATATCGACCATGGAATCTTGTACAGGTGGCTCTTTAGTTAATGAAATAACTAATGTTAATGATGCGAGTAAAATTTTAAAATTTAGTGCTGTTACTTATTCCAATGAATTTAAAATAAAAATGGGTGTTAATGCCGAAACGATTAAGCAATATACTGTTTATAGTATTGAAGTAGCTAAAGAAATGAGTAAAGTTATTTCTGATTTTACTAATTCTGATTACGGTGTTGGTATTACCGGACAACTCAAAAAAAGCGATGAAAATAATTTAGTTGCTAATGATAATTTAGTTTATGTTAGCATCTATGATAAATCTCAAGATTTTTATTATACTATGACAATTGAAGTTTTAGATTTACCTAGAAGTGAAAATAAAAAATATGTCGTAAATAGAGTTATTGATTTACTTAAAAATATCGTATAAAATTTATCTTTAAAAACCAATATTAATTAGGTGATACAAATTGAAAAAATTAATATTGGTTATTTTTGTAATTATTTGTTTTTATGTCTGTTTGGGTCATGTCAGTAGTTTAGTAATTCCCGAAGATGCTTTAAGGATTCGGGTGATTGCTAATAGTAATGATGAATATGATCAAAATGTTAAAATGATTGTTAAAGATAATATTCAATATAAAATGTATGATTTATTAAAAGATACTAAAGGTGTCGATGAAGCTAGAAAAATAATTAATAGTAATTTAGATTATATTGATGGTGAAATTTCTAAAACTTTACAATCTTTAAACTATAATTTAGGTTATGATATTAATTATGGCTTAAATTATTTTCCTAGTAAAGAATATAAAGGAATTATTTATAATGAAGGTTATTACGAATCGTTAGTTATTACTTTAGGTGAAGGTCAGGGGGATAATTGGTGGTGTGTTTTATTCCCTCCCTTATGTTTGATTGAAGCTGAAGCTAGTGATGAAGTTGAATATACTTCTTTTGTCAAAGAATTAATTGATAAGTATTTATAAAGTCATTGACTATTAACTTATTTTAAGTTAAAATTAATATAGAGATAAGGTGATTGTATTATTTTAACACATAAATTTAATTAGTATAAAATAATTTGCGAGAAAATAAAAAAATTAGAATAAATTAATATTCTAATCTATATTTATAAAGTCATTGACTATTAACTTATTTTAAGATAAAATTGATATAGAAATAGAGGTATGTGAAATGAGAAAAAATGTATATGAATTAGCAAATTGCAAACCTGGGGGGGGGGGCAAAATCTTTATAAAACAAGGATAAATAGTGGTTTTACTTTGATTGAATTATTGGGAGTATTAATTATATTAGCAGTCATTGCTTTAATTACTTTTCCCGTAATTGATAGTTCGATTAAAAGTAGTCGGGAAAAATCTTTAGAAAGAACAATCGATGCGATTGAAGAAGCAGCTTATCGTTATAGTATTGAAAATGATATAGGATATCCAAGTGAACAACAAGCTCTTTATTTGAACGAAATTCAAAGCAAGGGCTTTTTATCGTCTTCAATTATAAATCCTGTTACCAATGAAGAATTATCTGGTTGTGTTTGGTATTATTGGGATACAAATTATAATCAATATGTCTTTGAATATGATATGGAATGTGTTCAAACAGATACAGAACCAGTTATTAATTTTACCTATAATGAAAGCTTAATCAATAGTAATGGTTGGGCGAAAGAAAACATTGCTGTTACATTGAGTGGTAATGGTGAGATAAAATATTGTATAAGTAGTAGTGAATGTGAACCAAATGAAGTTGTTGAAACAGGCAATAATACTAAATTTATTGTCACCGAAGGAACATCTTATCTATGTGCTTTAACAAGTAATAGTTTAGGAAGTAGTGAAACATCATGTCAAAGTTTTAAATTAGATAAAACCTTACCAACAATCAATAATGTTGGTGATTTAACAGTCAATCGTAATGAACCAGTTAATTTAAGTGCTAATGTTACATATAATGATGCTTTATCAGGAATCGATGGTGAATTAAGTATTACTCCGTCAACAATTGACACAAGTACAGTTGGGACCAAACAAGTAACATATCAAGTAAAAGATATGGCAGGCAATATAAGAGAAGTAGTAAGAAATATCATTGTCGATGCTGAAGCACCAACGATAGTATTTAATTTAGTTGATAGTAGTACAATCAACAGTAACGGCTGGGCAAAGAGTAATTTCTATATAAGAGCAACGATAACAGATAATAGTGGCAGTGGAATAGCAAGCTCAAGTAGTTGTACCACGAATAGTAGTAGTGAATGTGAACCAGTAGCAAGTTTCACAGGAACTACTAAAGATTTCTTAATCACAACTGAAGGAAGTAATAGGGCATGTGTCGAAGTAACCGATAATAATAATAAAACAACGAAAG
>CALVVP010000004.1 GCA_944363895.1 uncultured Bacilli bacterium
TTTGAATGCAATAAAAAATAGGGTGGCGACCATCCGAAGCTGGTCTATGGAGAAAACTAAGTTTTCAGCGAAGTAGAAAATCTTTACTGTGAAGTAAAGGCATTCAAAACTTTTTTGAATTTCGTTCTGTTGACCTTTATTGACTCGTATAGTATAATTAAAATGGTGAATTACTATGGAATATATCATAATTATTTTGTTAATAATAATCTTAATTATCTCAATTATCTCATTAACTAAAAACATTAATGAATCTAATATTACTGAAAGATTAGGCAAATTAGAAACTAATGTTGTTAAAGAAATTGGTGAATTTAAATCATCTTTTAGTAAAGATTTAGGTAATGATTTTGAAAGATTAAATGATAAATTAGATAATAAATTAACTTTAATTAATAATAAAGTTAACGAACGATTAGATGAAAACTTTGAAAAAACTAATAAAACTTTCACTAATGTTTTAGAAAGGTTATCGAAAATTGATGAAGCACAAAAGAAAATCGATAATTTATCCAGTGATATTATTTCTTTACAAAGTGTTTTAACTGACAAAAAAACAAGAGGAATATTTGGTGAAGTTAATCTAAAAAATATCATGTACAATATCTTTGGTGATAACGATAAAATTTACCAAATGCAATATAAATTTAATAACGATACCATCGCTGATTGTGTTTTATTTGCGCCAGCTCCTTTAGGTTTAATTGCAATCGATTCCAAATTTCCTTTGGAACACTATCAGATTATGGTGGATAAAAAGAAAGATATAAATATTAGAGAACAAGCCGAAAAATTGTTTAGAAACGATATGAAAAAACATATTGATGCGATTAGCAGTAAATATATTATCGATGGCGTTACTAGCGATCAAGCAATTCTCTTTTTACCGGCTGAAGCTATATTCGCGGAAGTTAATGCCTATCATTCAGATATTATCGAATATGCTTATAAAAAAAGAGTGTGGATAACTAGTCCAACCACTTTAATTAGTACCTTAACGACGATTCAAATTATTATGAAAAATATGGAAAGAGATAAATATGCAACAGTAATTCACAATGAGTTAAGATTATTAAGTAGTGAATTTAATCGTTATAAAGAAAGATGGGATAAATTATATCGGAGTATTGAAACAGTTAGTAAAGATGTTAAAGATATTCATACAACCACTGATAAAATAACGAAAAGATTTAATGCAATCAATCAAGTAGAAATGGAGAAAATCGATGAAATTGAATAAAATAAACATAATAATTGCTTTTGTTTTATGTTTTATTTCAGTGTTTTTCGCTTTAAACAATAAAGATATTACTTTATTACTATTCAGTTTATATGTTGTTATACCATTTATTTTTAAAATAAAACCAATAATTACATTACTTTATATGTTATTTGGTTTTATTGCTTTATTTTTAGGTTGCCAATTACATTTATATAAATCGACAACTTGGTTTGATAACTTTGCTCATTTTGTTTGGGGAATGTTATCGGGATTGTTTGCTATTTTTATTTTAATCAAGTTAAAGATGTTTAATAGTCGAAATATTATATTTAATTGTTTATTTATCTTTATTTTCTCGCTTGCTAGTTCTGGTATTTGGGAAATAGTTGAATTTACTATCGATAACTTGTTTAATCAAGATATGCAACGAGCCGCTACTGGTGTTTACGATACGATGAAAGATATTATTGTTACTTTGTTTGGTAATATTGTCTTTATTTTATGTTTCTTTTTTGAATATAAAAATAAAAAATTATTAATTAGATATATAATTGATAGTTTATAAGGAGGATTTATGGTGGAAGATCGAATTATAGAACTTTTAACAAAAACTGATAAAGCATTATCAGTCAACGAAATAAATGATGCTTTAGGTTTTAGTAGTGTGGAAGAGTTAAAAGAACTATTAAAAGTATTAAATAAGTTAGAGGATGAACTTAAGATATATCGAACTAAAAAAAATAACTATTTATTATTTAATAATAGTCATTTGAAAATTGGAACAATAATCGCTAATAAAAAAGGTTATGGCTTTGTCGATATCGAGGGTGACGAAGATGTTTTTATTCCTCCTATTAATATGAATGGCGCTATTCACGGTGATAAAGTAATAGTTGAAATTACCTCACCGAAAGGAATCGATTTAGAAGGAAGAATTTTAAAAATAGTCGACCGTAAATTCAAACAAATGGTTGGAGAAATTTATTATATTAAAAATAAGCCTTTTTTAAAATTAGATGATGACCGTGTCAAATTGAATATTGAAATTGATAAGAAAAAAATGCAAGGTGCGATGGCTGGACATAAAGTTTTAGTTAAAATTACTAATAAATTAAAAGATAATAATTATAAAGGTGAAGTAATTAAAATCTTAGGACATAAAAATGATCCTGGTGTTGATATCTTATCGATTACTAATGAAATGGGAATCCCTGATACATTTAGTGATAATGTAATGAAAGAATTAGAAAATATACCTGATGAAGTATTAGAAAAAGATTTAATTAATCGAATTGACTTAAGAAAGGAAATTATTTTTACTATCGATGGCGATGATACTAAAGATATCGATGACGCTATTTCAATCGAAAAGATAAATGACCATTATAAATTAGGCGTTCATATTGCCGATGTTAGTTATTATGTTAGACCTAATACAGCTTTAGATAGTGAAGCTTTCGATCGCGGTACTAGTGTTTATTTAGCTGACCGTGTAATTCCAATGTTACCCCACAAATTATCTAATGGCATTTGTTCATTAAATCCTAATGTTGATCGATTAGCTTTATCATGTATTATGGAAATTGATAATAATGGTAATGTAATCGATTATGATATTTTACAAACAGTTATTAATTCTAAAATTCAAATGACTTATAAAAAAGTCAATCAAATTTTAGAGGATAACATCATTCCGGAAGGTTATGAAGCGTATGTTGACAAATTAAAAATGATGGCCGATTTAGCGCAAATTCTTCGTAAAAATAAAGAAAATCGTGGTTATATTGATTTTGATATTGATGAATCAAAAATTATTGTCGATGATAAAGGTAAAGCAATCGATATAACTTTACGAAATCGCGGAACTGGTGAAAAATTAATTGAGGACTTTATGATTGCTGCTAACGAAACTGTCGCTACCCATGTTTATTATATGGAATTGCCTTTTATCTATCGTGTTCATGGTGAACCTAATGAAGAAAAAATCAATAATTTTATGCGCTTTTTAAATATATTAGGTTATAAAGTCAAAGAAGATACCAAAAGATTAACTCCTAAAACAATGCAAAATATTTTAGGACAATTAAAAGATAAAAAAGAGTTTCATTTATTGTCAGCTTTACTTTTAAGAAGTATGCAAAAAGCGATTTATGATACTAATAATATTGGCCATTTTGGAATTGCTAGTAAATGTTACACCCATTTTACTTCACCGATTAGAAGATATCCTGACACAACTGTTCATCGGTTATTACATACTTATTTATTTGATAATAATATTAATAATGAGGTAATTAATTATTATGAAAGAGAATTGCCTTTTGTGGCAGAACATGCCTCTAATATGGAAAGAAGAAGTATTGAATGTGAAAGAGCTGTTGATGATATGAAGAAAGCAGAATATATGATGGACCATATAGGGGAACAATTCGATGGTATAATTAGTTCTGTTTTAAATTTTGGTATGTTTGTCGAATTACCAAATTTAATTGAAGGATTAGTTAGATTAGATAGTTTAAAAGGTGATTATTATACTTATGATGAAACTACCTTTACCATAAGAGGTAATAAAGATAAGCGAGGATATCGTTTAGGTGATAGCGTTAGAGTAAAAGTAGTAGCTGCTGATAAAGAAAAAAGAACGATCGACTTTGAGGTGATTAAAGATGGAGATACTGAATCGGAAAGTTAATTTTGACTATGAAATAATTGATACTTTTGAAGTTGGTATTGTTTTAACTGGAACCGAGATTAAATCAATTAGATTAGGTAAAGCCAATTTAAAAGATAGTTATGCTATTATTAAAAATAACGAAATATATTTATTAAATATGCATATTAGTAAATATGATCAAGGCAATATTTTCAACCATGAAGAAACTAGAACTAGAAAACTATTGATGCATAAAAAAGAAATATTAAAATTAAGAGATAAACTAACTTTAGAAGGTTTTACTTTAGTTCCGATTAAATTATATTTTAAAGGTGGTAAAGCTAAAATTTTAATTGGTTTAGCTAAGGGTAAGAAAAATTATGATAAAAGAGAGACAATTAAGAAAAAAGATATGGCAAGACAAATGGCAAAGGATTTAAAATATTAAAGGAGTGGTTAAGATGGCTTGGACAGATATTGATGAAAAAAATGAATTCAAATTATATACTAATAAGTTAATTGGTTATGTCGATAGTTGTATCATTAAATTAAGAAATGTAACAAATAACAATTTAGATGCTTCTAATATTGCTACTATTTATCGTGATAAAATGTTTACTTTAGAAAATGATTTTGCAAATCATGGAATCAATTTTTTTGATAAAATTGTTTTAAGAAAAGTTATTGATAAGTATTTACTTAATTTGTTAGATGAAAGTATAAAATCAGTTGATAAAACATCAAAAAAATTAATGACTATTAATGGTTTATACTTATTTGATAAATCATCTATTTTGGCTAATAAAATTGTCGATGGCGATCTAAAAAAATATGAGCAAACATGTTCTAAAATTGAAAATTTTGACATGAAATCTAATATTTTATCTGCTTTAATCTTATATTTTAGTAACGATAAATATTATATTTTTACGCCGGGTGAATTTACTAAACAATATGAACAAGTTAAAGCTGAATTATCTCAATTAGGATTAGCTGATTTAATACCTACTATCGATGAGAAGTTATTACCGCTTATTAAAAAACAAGAACTAGCTAGCGCTAAATTTAATGATTTAACAAATGTTGAAAAACCAAAAACAAAATAAATATTTATATATGTCAATAATTTCGTGTTTTTTAAATTATTTATAATTTAAAACAATAATTTTGGGAATCACATTTACAAAAAGTTAAAAATGTGGTATTATATATTCCACATGGGGCTGTCTAGTTTCGACGGGACTATTATTTTTAAAGGGCAAGTCGTCAAGGAATGACGTTATAATCCAAATTAAAAATAATTGGAAACAGAAATCAATTAGCTTTCGCTTAATAATATAGAAGGCTGCTTCTTTATTTCTTTACTCACGGGAAATAAAAGAGGCTCGATTAGTGAGTTATATCAATAATTTACTTTCTAGGATTATTGATGAATTTAATAGAAATTACTAAGTAAAATTTTGATAATTTATTATTACTTGGGACATTAACAAATTATCTAAACTTGTAGAACTTTAATCTTAATTTTTTCGGACAGGGGTGCGATCCCCCTCAGCTCCACCATTATGTTAATTACTCGAAAATATCGAGTTTTTTTAAAGAAGTGATTAAAATGAAGGAAGAAAATACAAAATTATTAAATCTAGTTGGTATGAATGAAGCGGGAATTACGACTGAAGAAAAGCCGATTATCGGTACTCAAGCTTTAGCTACTTGCTTTGGTGTTCTTTTATATGAACGAAACAAAAAAGTTGCTTTAGTAGCACATTTGTCGGTTAACTTTATTCCCACTTTAATTAATTTGCTTGATTTGATTAATTTTTCCCAAGAAAATGTTTTTGAATTTTTAATTATCCCAGGATATTATTCTGCTAAAGAAGATCATTACAATATATATAGACAATTATTAGAGATATTTAAAGAATGTAATACACCAAAATTTAAATTTGTTCCTTTTCGCCAATCATTAAAAAATAATATTCATTTTGATAAAGATACTTTATCTTACAGTTTTGCTTTTGATTCGCGGACAGGTAAATTTGTCAATGAAGAAGTTTATTTTGGATTAGAATATTTAGAATTTAGTCAAAAAAACAGATAACTATTAGAAGTATTAACTTTTGACAAATATCCAACTAAATGTTATAATTAAATAACTTAAAGGAGAGATTTTTAGTGAAAATTAATTCCGTTAATTTAGAAGTCAGCGCGGTTAGACGAAGTCAATATCCAACTGATAATAAACCAGAGTTTTTATTAGTAGGCAGATCTAATGTTGGAAAAAGTAGTTTTATCAATACCTTAATTAATCGTAAAAATTATGCAAGAACTTCAGCCACACCAGGGAAAACCCAAACGATTAATTTTTACTTAGTTAATGAACAATTTTATTTAGTCGATGCTCCTGGCTATGGATATGCTCAAGTCAATAAAAAGAAACAAAAAAAATTTGGTTTGATGATGGAAGATTATCTAACTAATCGAAAAAATCTAAAACAAGTATTTATGTTAGTTGATTTTCGCCATAAATTATCGAATGATGATATAATGATGTATAATTTTTTAAAATACTATAAATTACCTGTAACAATTGTGGCAACAAAAGTGGATAAAATACCAATCACTAAACAACAACAACAAAGGAATGCTATTTTAGAAGATTTAGATTTAGTAATTGGTGATGAATTTATTATGTTTAGTAATGTTACTAAAATTGGTAAGGATGAAATTCATCAAAAAATTGAAAGAACAATCTAGTTATTGCACTTTTAAAACAATTTCATAATATATCAATAGGTGATATCATGAAGTTTGTTATCGACAATAATAAATTTATTGTTTTTTTAAATAAAAAATTCGATTTAGATAATAAAGTAAAATTAGAAAAAAATTTTAAAGATTTATTTTATAAATTAAAAAACAAATATAATATCGAAGTTAATGGATACTATAATATCGATGTTTATGCTGATAAATACTATGGAACGATTATCGAAATGGAAAAAGAAAATTTAGAATATTATACTTATTTTAATCAAATTGATATGGAAATAAATGTTTTTAAAAATAATTTTTATTATGAAATAGATTATAATTTTTTAAATAAAGATATTTTAAATAAATGTCTTTGTTATAAATACAATGATAAAATATATTTAAAAATTAAAGAAGATGTCGATGAAATACAATTATCTAAATTATTAGAAGTAAGCAATGTTTTATATGGTGAAGAAGGAGAAAAAATTAATAAATATGGTAAGAAGGTGAGAATATGAAAAAACCAGTTGTCGCTTTAGTTGGTCGCCCTAATGTGGGAAAAAGTACATTGTTTAATCGTTTAGTGGGTACAAAAATAGCTATCATTGAAGATATTCCGGGAATAACAAGAGACCGCATTTATGGTGATGTTAAATTTGGTGAATATTCATTTCATTTAATCGATACTGGGGGGATTGATATTAGTGATGAACAATTTAATGATGAAATCAAAGTTCAAGCCGAAATAGCTATCGAAGAAGCTGATGTGATTGTTTTTGTCGTCGATGCTAAAGAAGGGATTACTGCTAATGATTTAGCTGTTCGCGATATGTTATTAAAATCTAATAAAAAAGTAATTGTTGCAATCAATAAAATCGATAGTAAATTATCTAAAGATAATATTTACGATTTTTATGAATTGGGTTTTAACAATTATATTAATATTAGTTCAGAACAAAACGAAGGAATTTATGAATTGTTAACGGAAATTACAAGTGATTTTAAAAAAATTACCGAAGAAGAAACCGATGTCATTAAATTTAGTGTTATTGGTCGTCCTAATGTGGGAAAAAGTAGTTTAGTTAATGCCATTTTAAATGAAGAAAGAGTAATTGTCTCTTCGGTTGCTGGGACAACCCGTGATGCTATCGATACCCCTTTTACTTATCATAATGAAAAATTTGTTGTCATCGATACGGCGGGAATGCGTAAAAAGGGACGGGTTTATGAAACAATTGAAAAGTATAGCTTACTTCGCAGTATGAAAGCGATTGATCGTTCTGATGTATGCTTATTAGTAATCGACGCTGAAACGGGAATTATCGAACATGATAAACATATTGCCGGCTATGCAATTGAAGCTGGTAAACCGATTATAATTGTCGTTAACAAATGGGATGTGATTGAAAACAAAGATGAACAGATGCAAAAATTTACTAAAGATATTCGCAATAATTTTCAATTCATTCCATATGCTCCAATTGTTTATTTATCGGCAAAAACCAGAAAAAGATTACATACTTTAATGCCTCAAATTATTAAAGTATATCAAAATAGTACTAAGTTTATTGCTACTAATTTAATTAATGATTGTATTAAAGATGCCTATAATCTCAATTTACCCCCTTCTTATAAAGGTAAAAGATTAAAGATTTATTTTTGTAGTCAAGCAGCTATTAAACCGCCTACTTTTAATATTCAAGTTAATAATAAAGGTTTAGTTCATTTTTCATATCAAAGATATTTGGAAAATAAAATAAGAGAATCATTTGATTTTGAAGGAACACCAATTGTTATTCAATTTAAGAATAAGGGTGAAGAAGAAATGTAAAACTTTTTAAATGTTTATAAAAACTTTAAAGAGTTTTTTTAAAATATTGCAAACAATTTTTTATAAATATCTTTATTTTTTTAAAATATATGATATAATAATGCTAGAGGTAGATGATATGCAAACAAAGATTTTATTAGTTGTGGATGATTCAAGTGTTATTACAAATTTTGTCGACAAAATATTTAATAGTGAATTTAAAGTAATTATTGCTAAAGATGGGATTGAAGCTATCGAAGCTGTTAGAAATAATTTTGATCAAGAATTTGTCGGGATGTTATTGGATTTAAATATGCCCCGTTTTAATGGTTTTGAAGTTTTAGAAACTTTTAATAAAAATAATTTATTTAATAAAATTCCTGTTTGTATTTTGACTGGCGATGATACTAAAGATTCCCTTGATAAAGTTTTTAAATATCCAATTGTCGATGTTTTAAATAAACCGTTTAGTGAAAACGATATTAAAACGAGTATCAGTAAATTGGCTTTGCGTGGAAAGCAATAAAGTAGATTTAGATGAATCTACTTTTATTAATAAAATTTTGTTTCAATATTTTTGACTTTTTAGCCATATAATGGTAATATATTAAATAGGTGATAGAATGAAAAAATTAAAATATTTATTGTTATTATTGTTAGTTGTACCGATGATTGCGAAAGCGGATGTTAATACATCAGCAGATGACAATATCGATGAAGAAAAAACTATTAATGGTAGTTCAGCTATTTTTGGTAATAATGTTACTACTAATAATACTACGGAAGGAATTGAAGCTGTTTTTGGCAACAATGTTAATTACAATGGAACAAGCGATTATTCTTTGATTTTTGGTAACAATATTAATGTTAATGGTGATATTAATAATGATGGTTTTATTTTTGGTAATATGATTAATATTAATGAAAATGCTAATATAAATCGTGATTTAATTATTTTTGGTAATGAAGTAAAAATAAATGGTAAAATAAACCGTGATGTTAGAATTTATGCAACTAGTGTGACTATTGATGGCGAAATAACTGGTAAAGCGATTATCAATGCTAGTATTATCGATATCGATGGTGCGATAATCGGTTCTTTATCATACAATAAAGATGCGGAAGCAGATATTAGTAATTCAACAATTGATGAAACGATTTTAACTGATGAAATTTTTATTGAGGAAACCATCGTTGATCAAGTTATGAATTTCATAATTAATTTAATTAGTACTTTAGTTTTATTTGCTGCTATTTGTTTGATTATTCCACAGCTATTTAGACGCATCAACAAGAAAAATGAAAATATTAATGCTTTAAATTTCTTTTCTCTATTCGGTTTTGGAGCTTTATCATTAATTTTAATTCCTGTTATTTCTTTATTATTATTTAGATTTACTTTTACTGTTTCTTTAGCTTTACTAATTTTAGCTTTGTATGTTATTGCTATATGTTTATCGATGCTTTTCACAGGTTATTTATTAGGACTTGTAATTTGGAGAAACTTTATTAAAAAAGAAGAAAACTCATTATTAATTGGATTGCTTGGCATATCAATTATAAGTATCTTAACGGCAATTCCAAATTTAGGTTTTGTCTTTAGCTTTATTGCCATTATGATTGGCATGGGGATTATATTGCAACAATTTAGGAAGGATTAAATTCTTCCTTTTTCCCACAAAATTACATATTTTTCTATTTAAAATATGGTATAATACTAATAGGAGGATGATATTGTGAAAATGAATATCCGTGGTAGTAAGATTAAGATTACGCCAGCCATCAATGATTACATTGAAAACAAAATAGGAAAATTAGACAAATATTTAGAAGATCCTAGTAATATTACGGCTAATGTGGTGGTTAAAGTAAAAGGCAAAGATCAGACTGTCGAAGTAACTATTCCTATGAAAAAATTAATTTTACGGGCTGAAGACACCCATAACGATTTATATGCAGCTATTGATTTGGTATCAGAAAAGTTAGAACGTCAAATTAGAAAAAATAAAACACGAATGAAAAAGAAAGTAAGTAAAGAACTTATTGACTTTAAAGTTGATTTTAAGATTGAAAAAGATGAAGATGAAAAAGGAAGAATTGTCAAAAGGAAAATTGTTGAAACTAAACCAATGAATGAAGAAGAAGCAATTTTACAAATGAATTTACTAGGTCATGATTTCTTTGTCTTTACTAACGATGCAACGAATGAGTTTAATATTTTATATAAAAGAAAAGATGGCAATTATGGTATCATTGAAACAAAATAGGTGAAATCACCTATTTTTCTTTTAAATTAAGAAAATTACTGTTATTTTTGCTGTTTTTTTGATATAATTTAATAAGACTGGAGGAAATAAGATGAAATTTTTAAAAAAATTTTTTGATCATGAATATAAAGAATTAGAAAAATTTAAAGAACAAGCAAATTTAATTGTAGCTAAAGATGAAGAATACAGTAAATTATCAGATGAACAATTAAAAAATAAGACAAATGAATTTAAAGAAAGACTAAAAAATGGTGAAACTTTAGAAGATATATTAATTGAAGCTTTTGCAGTAGCTAGAGAAGCGGCTTTCAGAGTAATTGGTGAGAAACCATATTATGTGCAAGTTATTGGTGGTTTAGCTATTCATTATGGTAATATAGCAGAAATGAAAACTGGTGAAGGTAAAACTTTGACTTCAACGATGCCTGCTTATTTAAATGCGTTAACTGGCGAAGGTGTTCATATAATTACTGTTAATGAATATTTAGCTAATCGTGATGCCCAGTGGATGGGAAGTATTTATAAATTTTTAGGATTGACTGTCGGCGTTAATTTAAGAGAATTAACACCTTCGGAAAAGAAAAAAGTATATGAATCAGACATAGTATATTCAACTAATAATGAAATTGGCTTTGATTACTTAAGAGATAATATGGTTGTTAAAGCTAGCGACCGCGTGCAAAGAGGCTTAAATTTTGCTATTGTCGATGAAGTCGATTCGGTTTTAATCGATGAAGCAAGAACACCTTTAATTATTTCTGGTGGGGCAATGAATAGTGCGAACTTGTATATTCAAACTGATAGATTTGCTAAGTCATTAAAAGAAAATGACGGTTATTTATACGATGAAAAAACTAAAGCAGTTACTTTAGATAATAAAGGTGTTAGTGAAGCTGAAAGAACTTTTGGTATCGATAATCTATATGATATTGAACATACCACTTTAGTTCATTTTATCAATCAAGCTTTAAAAGCTAACTATAGTATGAAACGGGATTTTGATTATGTCGTCAGTGATGGGAAGATTGTTATTGTCGATCCCTTTACTGGACGTTTAATGCAAGGACGGGCTTATTCTGATGGTCTGCACCAAGCTATTGAAGCTAAAGAAGGTGTTCAGATTAATCAAGAGACCAAAACTTTAGCAACTATTACCTTTCAAAATTTATTTAGAATGTATCATAAATTAGCTGGTATGACTGGTACGGCAAAAACGGAAGAAGAAGAATTTAGAGATATTTATAATATGTATGTTATTGTCATACCGACGAATAAACCAGTTATCAGAATTGATGATACTGATTTAGTTTTTGCTACTAAAAATGGTAAATATAAAGCTATTGTTAATGAAATTAAAGAAAGACATGAAAAAGGTCAACCAATTTTAGTTGGTACAATAGCAGTTGAAACAAGTGAATTGATTAGTTCAATGTTGAAAAAAGCTAGAATACCTCACGAAGTATTAAATGCGAAAAATAATGCCCGTGAAGCGGAAATAATTGCTAAAGCCGGTATTAAAGGCTCGGTTACAATCGCTACTAATATGGCCGGTCGAGGAACCGATATTAAATTAGGTGACGGCGTTAAAGAATTAGGCGGATTATGTGTAATTGGTACTGAACGCCATGAATCAAGACGAATCGATAATCAGTTAAGGGGGAGATCAGGTCGGCAAGGAGATCCGGGATATACGAGATTTTATGTTTCTTTTGAAGATGAATTGATGGTTAGATTCGGAACTGACCGAGCTAAAGGTTTATTACAAAAAGTAGGCTTTACGGATGACCAATCAATTAGCTTAAAAATGTTAGCCAATTCAATTGAAACAGCGCAAAAAAGAGTTGAAGGAAATAACTTTGATATTCGTAAACATTTATTGGAATATGATAATGTCGTTAACGAACAAAGAGAAATAATTTATGAAAAACGTAATGAAATATTAGATAGTGAATCAATTCATGAAATCGTTATTAAAGTGTTTAATGATTTTATTACTCATTTAGTAGAAAGTCATTTAGATAATAATCATTTAAATGGTCAAGATTTAAATGAAATATTAGAATTTGTTAACGGTAAGTTATTAACTAAAAAAATATCTTTAGATGATTTAAATGATATGGACTATCATAAAATAATCGATTATATATGTGCACAAATAGTTTTAGAATATGAAGCGAAAGTAGAATCAGTCCCTAAAGAAATAATGGACGAGTTTGAAAAAGCTATTTATTTAAGAGTTATCGATATGCATTGGATGGAAAATATTAATGCCATGTCATTGTTAAGAGAAGGTATTGGTTTAAGAAGTTATGCCCAAGAAAATCCGTTACGAGCTTATACAACTGAAGGATTTGAAATGTTTGATGCTATGTTAGATACAATTGAAAAAGAAACAACAATGTATTTATTAAGAGCCGAAATAAGACAAAATTCGGTTAGAAAACAAGTGGTTAAAGGTGAAGCTGTTAGCGATAATAAACCAAAGAAAAAAGAACCAAAGAAGGTAAATAAAATTGGCAGAAATGAACCTTGTCCATGCGGAAGTGGAAAAAAGTATAAGAACTGTTGTGGCAAATAACTCGTAAAGTCCCATAAATAAAGGGAAAACACGAGTTTTTCTTTTTAGCAAAAAATAGCCCAAAATAAGGGTTGGGGCCATTCTGGAGCCACTTTATTCTTGAAATGTGGCTATATAATCTTAATACCATCTTTCTATTTGATAAAAAATAGCTAAAAGTCATGATATAATATTGTATGTGAAAAGAGGTGTTATTATGGCTCATATGGGATGCAGTTGTGGAAATGATATGTGGGATGGAGATGGACACATAGTTTATGATGTATTTAGTAAAAATGATTTAACTGAGTATATTCAAAATGGTAAAATCAATAATAAATTTGAAGATATATATGATAATTATCCACCTTTTTATGAAGAGAATACATATTTTTGGCTTTGTGATGAATGTAAGGAAGTTCATATGTGGTCTTATACACCAAAGTATTGTTACAGAACTTATAAATTAAGAAAAGAACGTGAAGAAATATCAATAGAGAGTATAAAGAAATTAGATGAATATTTTGTAATTAATTTAAATGATTATGATATTATTGATGAAATGCTTATAAAAGATTATATGCAAAAAAATCCTTCTAGACCATATAAATATTTTGTAACAGGTGATTTAACAAAAGTATATATCATAAATACTGATACAAATGAACTTGATAGAATATATGATTTGACTTATGAAAGTTTTGTTGAGTATAGTTTCAATTCGGATTCGTTCGATAATTTACTTATATATACAATAGATAAAAAGAATAGTGGTCATGAATACGTTGTAGAAAATGGTATAAGAAAGCAAAAAGATACAGATGACTATCCACATAAGCAGGTTAATTTTATGATTAAAGAAAAAAGTAGTAATGGTGGTTCAATAAGTTATACAGATTCTAACTTGGAACCTGAAACCTATACAATAAATACCATGGATGAATTTAACAAGAAATATGGTAAGTATTATAAGGAAAAAAGATGAATAA
>CALVVP010000005.1 GCA_944363895.1 uncultured Bacilli bacterium
TTTTTAATTTCATTAGGCTATAGTCACAAAGAAATAATTAAAATGACGAAAACTTTTCCCTCTTTATATGGTTATACTATTACCAATATTGAACAAAAAATAAATAATTTGATGTCATTAGGTTATAGTCAAGATGAAATAATTGACATAATTGATGGTGAAATATTTTAAAGGAGTTATTATGGAAAGAATAGATAAAACAAATTATTATTTAGATATTGCTGAATCAGTATTAGAACGATCAACTTGCCTAAGAAGAGCTTTCGGGGCGGTCATTGTTAAAAATGATGAAATTATTGCGACCGGTTATAATGGTGCACCAAGAGGAAGAAAAAATTGTGGGGATTTAGGTTATTGTATGCGGGAAAAATTGAATATCCCACGCGGAGAAAGATATGAAATGTGTCGCAGTGTTCATGCTGAACAAAATGCGATTATCAGTGCTGCTCGTAAAGATATTATTGGTTCAACCTTATATTTAGTTGGTAAAGAAGTGCAAACAGGTAAATATGTAAAAAATGCGATGCCTTGTATGTTTTGTAAACGCTTTATTATTAATGCTGGAATAACTAAAATTGTCGTTCGCAACGATAAAGAAGAGTTTGTCGAAGTTTTAGTTGACCAATTTATAACTAACGATGATAGTTTGGAAGGGGTGTTTGGTTATTAAAATAATTATTGTAAGTGCTGTTTGGTGCCCCGCTTGTTTAATTATGCATTCTAGGTATGATGAAATTAAAAAATTATTTCCTCATTTTGAATACATTGATTATGATTATGATTTAGATGAAGATTTAATTGCTTCTTATAATGTCGGAACTACTTTACCGGTGTTAATTGTTTTAAATAATAATCAAGAAGTAACGCGAATTATTGGTGAAAAGACAATTGAACAAATTAAAGCAATATTGGAGTGTTTATAATGAAAAAAATTATTTTTACTTTACTAATTTTATTTAGTTTTATTTCTTTTGCTAAAGCTTCTGATTTGAATATTTATTTATTTTATTCAGATATTTGTAGTACTTGTGAAGCAGAAATAGAATTTTTAGAAGATTATGTTTTAGAAAATGACCTAAATTTAATTATGTATGAAACGACGAAAAGTGATGAAAATTCCCAACTTTTAGTCGAAGTAAGAGCAGCTTTAAACAACAATGATAAAACAGTTCCTTATACTGTTATTGGAACAACGGGAATGACAGGATTTAATGATACTATTGAAAATCAAATTAAAGCAGCTGTTACTAAATATAAATCTGAAGAATATGTCGATATTGTCGATGTTATAGTTAATGATTTAGATGTTGATTATACGATTAATCCGCCAGAAGGGATTTATAATATTCCTTTGTTAGGTGATATCGATCCTAAAGAAGTATCTCTACCTTTAGTAGCGACTATTTTAGGTTTTATCGATGGTTTTAATCCTTGTGCAATGTGGGTATTGTTATTCTTGTTATCGATTATTATAACAATGAAAGACCGGCGAAAAATGTGGGTAATCGGTTTGACTTTCTTAACTACTTCTGCTTTAGTTTATTTAGCTTTTATGTTAGCCTGGTTATCGATTACTATTAGTCTATCTCAAACAAATTGGGCTAGATTTCTCATTGCAGTTATTGCTTTATCAGGTGGTATGGTTAATTTAACTAATTATTATAAAGAAAGAAAAAAAGATGATGGTTGTGAAGTTGTCGACAAAGATAAAAGGAAATCAATTATTAAAAGAATCAATAAAGTAGTTAAACAAATGGATGATAAAAAAACTTATTTTTTAGCTATTTTAGGGGTTATGGGGTTAGCAATTACAGTTAATTTAATTGAGTTAGCTTGTTCATCTGGTTTACCTTTGATTTTTACCCAAATTTTAGCTTTAAATAATTTGAATAGTTTTCAATATTTTATCTATATTTTAATTTATATTTTATTTTTCTTAATCGATGATATTGTTATTTTTACTATTGCGATGAAAACTTTGAAGTTGACAGGTATTTCGACTAAATATAATAAATTATCACATTTAATTGGTGGTATATTGATGTTATTAATTGGTATTTTAATGATTTATAAACCAGAATGGTTAATGTTTAATTTTTAAAGTCTATTTTTAGACTTTTTTTGTTAAGAAAATGTAATTTTTTATGTATGTGTAATTTTAGTATTGACTAATTAGTTAATTTTTTGTAGAATTGAATTAGAAAATAGAGATGGGAGTAAATTAGAAAATTAGGTTTAAACAAATTATATTATCAAGAAGGAGTTTTAAAGCGGAGGAACCATATAATTTATCAGCTTGAGCTGATAATATGAAGATAGAGTGAATATATAAAAACAATCAATTGCAATATTTGATTGTTTTTGTTATAATCTTAAAGGTGGTTTTAATGAATTATCAAATTGAATTAGAAAAAATATTAAATAATTTAGATGGAAAAAGGACTTTATTATTACATAGTTGTTGTGCTCCTTGTAGTAGTTATGTCATTACTTATTTAAAAGATTATTTTAATATAACTATTCTTTATTATAATCCTAATATTGAACCATATGAAGAATATAATAAAAGAAAAAATGAGCAAATAAAATTATGTAATATATTTAATATTAAAGTATTAGATTGTGATTATGATAATGATTTATTTCATGAGGTAGTAAAAGGATTAGAAAGTGATAAAGAAGGGGGAAGTAGATGTTTTAAATGTTATGAATTAAGATTAAGAAAAACTGCTTCTTTAGCTAAAAACTATGATTATTTTGGAACGACATTGACAGTTAGTCCTTATAAAAATAGTAAAAAATTAAATGAAATAGGGTTATCTTTAGAAAAAGAATATCATGTTAAATATCTAGTCAGTGATTTTAAGAAAAAAGAAGGGTATAAAAAAAGTATTTTATTATCTAAACAATATAATTTATATCGACAAGATTTTTGTGGTTGTATATATAGCATGAAAAACAAAATAGATGAATAAAATGAAAAGAGAATGTCAATCTCTTAAATAAAAACAATAAAAATATGATACAATAGGTTAAGGTGATTAAATAATGATCGATATTATAATATTAGGAATTATTCAAGGAATAGCGGAATTTTTACCGATTTCTTCATCGGCGCATTTAATTATTTTTCGCGAAGTATTGGGAATTGGCGCTAATATAAGTAATAATATTGAATTAGCTTTTGATTTGGCTTTACATTTTGGGACTTTATTAGCTATTATTATCTATTTTTTTAAAGAGTTATGGCAAATATTAATTAAAGGATTAACTAAACCAAAAGAAGGGAAGTTATTTTGGTATCTTATTTTAGCGACCATTCCGGCGGGAATAGTTGGAGTCTTATTTGAAGATATTTTTGATTCTTTTTTCAGGCAACAATTATGGTTAATTGCTTTAGCGCTAATTATCATGGGTATTATTATTTATTTAGTCGATAAATATAGTAAAATCAACAAAAATATGCAAGAAATTAAATGGTATCATGCTTTAATTATCGGTTGTGCGCAAGTATTTGCTTTAATCCCCGGGTTTTCGAGAAGTGGCACGACAATTACTGCTAGCCGGGCTTTAGGAATTAATCGGGAAGATAGTGCGAAGTTTTCTTTTTATTTGTCAGTGCCGGTTGTAGCAGGAGCAGCTTTATTTAGTTTAATCAAAGATAATACCTTGACAATTATTAGCGAAAATTTAGTTATTTTTGGAACAGGGATTTTAATTTCTTTTATAAGTGGATTGTTATGTATTTCTTTTTTACTTAAATATATTAAAAAACATGATTTTAAAATATTTATGATTTATCGGATTATTTTAGGAATTATCGTTTTATTAGTTTTATTTAAATAAAAAAATTAGAGAATTTAGTAATCTCTAATTTTTATTTGCATTATTAATTAAATCATTTAAAGTTTTAGGAGCATTATCGATTTCAGAAGTAGCTGGTTCTGGATAAGTAATTGAATTATCAACACTTGGTTGCGGCTCTTGATAAGTAATCGTATCTACAGCAGGTTCGGGATTAGAAACGGTACCAGAATCAATATCACTAACTTTGACAGTTGAGGAATCACTATTGATTAAAGCATCGATATTGTTTTTTTCTTCGACAACTTCACCGAATGTTTTATGATTTTCTTTAGTAATAGCTGTATTACTTAAAGCGCTTTTTAAACCATAAGCTTTAGAACCTTTTTCATCATCTTCTAATTCGATTAATTTAATAACTTCTTCAACAGTTGTTAAACCCATTAATACTTTTTCTAAACCATCTTCTAGCAAAGTATTAACATCAGATTGATAAACTAATTCTCTTAATTTATCTCTTCTTACCCCGGCACTTATCGCATCACGAATATCTTGGTTAAATAATAATACTTCGTGAATCGCAATTCGTCCGGAATAACCATTACCGCATTGTTCACAACCTTCAGTAGTATAAATTTCTTCGACATCTTTATTTAAAACACTTTTAAATAATTCTTTTTCATATTCGTTAGTTTTTCTTAAGGTACGACAATGTGGACATAGTTTACGAGCTAAAACTTGAGAAATAATGCCTTCTAAAGAACTAGCTAATAAATATCTTTCAACTTCCATATCTAATAAACGTTCGATTGTGTTTAATGAGTTATTAGTATGGATTGTCGATAAGACTAAGTGTCCAGTAATAGAAGCACGAACAGCTATTTTAGCCGTTTCGGTATCACGAATTTCTCCAACCATAATAATGTTTGGGTCTTGACGTAAAATAGAACGTAAAGCAGTAGCAAAAGTAAGACCGATTTCACTATTAGTTTGAATTTGATTAATTCCTTCAATATTCATTTCAACTGGATCTTCGACAGTAACAATATTAGTAGATTCGGTATTTAATTTTTGTAAAATTGAGTAGACAGTAGTTGATTTACCAGTACCAGTCGCACCGGTAACTAAAATAATCCCATTTGGTTTATTAATCATTTCTAAAACTTTTTTATAGTTATCGTCACTAAAACCTAAGTTTTCAACGCCAGCTAAACTCATCGAATAGTCTAAAATACGGATAACGATTTTCTCACCATTGTTAGTTGGAATACATGAAACACGTAAATCCAAATTAGTATTTTGTAAAGTGGCTTTTATTGCGCCATCTTGTGGTAAACGTGATTCCGTAATATTCATGCCAGAGATAATTTTAATTCGCGTAATTAAGTTTTTCTTAATTGAATTAGGAACGCTAGCATAATTGTGTAAAACGCCATCGATTCTAATTCGGATATTCATTCGTTCATCTAATGGATCAAAGTGAATATCGGAAGCGCCTCTTTTAGTGGCGTCAACCATAATCTCATTTACTATTTCAACTACTGGCATTTTTTCAAAATCAAATTGTCTCATCATAAATTTCAACCCCTTTTATCTTTTAGGACTAGTTTTTATTCTGAAAATATTATATAATATATTTAGAATAATTTCAAGCTAAAAGGAGAGAAATATGAAAAAAAGTAATAAAAAAGGGTTTGTCTTAGCCGAAACTATCGCCGTTTCAACGGTTGTCATGACGAGTTTAGTCATTATTTATACCCAATTTGTATCGATTAATAACAGTTATAATCGTTCTTTTAAATATAATAATGTCAATAATTTGTATTTAGTGGAAAATGTGCGCAATTATATAACAGATGGTAATTTAAACAAATTAGTTAATGCGTTAGAGGAAAGTAATTCTTCATATATCGATATTACTTCTTGTCCTAATAACTATTTTTTAGAATATATATATTGTCAAACATTATTTAACTATGCGGGTATTAAAACAATTTTATTTACTAAAGAAGATTTGACAGATTTAAAAAACAATCTAACTAATACTAATTTTAGTGAGACAATGAAAGAATTTATTACAAGAATCAGTACTAGTGATGAAGATAATTATCGTTTAATTGTCGAATTTACCGATGAAACTTACGCAACATTAAAAATTAAAATTTAAAGGAGAATAGATATGAAAAAAGGTTTTACAGTTGTTGAATTGATTGTTTCGTTTTCTTTAGTAATGGTGATTGCTATATTTTTATTTCAAATTGTGATTGGTTTAAAAAATCTATATACTAATAGTGGTTTGAAAACTGAGTTATTAAATAAGCAATCATTGATTAGTAATGAAATAAATAAAAAACTAACAACTAAAGAAATAAGTACTTTAAGTAAATGCGGTTCATATTGTGTTGAATTTTTATATAGTGATGGAACAAGTGATAAAATGACTATCGATTATACGAATAATACGATTGAATTTGGTAATTATAAGACTAATTTACCGGAAGATAGTTATATTAAAGATGCGAAAATAAGTCAAGCTAATGCAGCCACTTTTCAAACATATGCCGATAATGCTTTATTAATTATCGAAATTCCTATTTATAATGATAATTTTAGTGAACAAAATTTTGGAATTAAAGCTATTTATCAATTTAATGATCAATTATCTAATTTAGCAGTTGTCGATTTTACAGCTTAATTAACAAATAACAGATAATGCTAGCGATTACAATATGAATAAAACGAGCTAATAAAAATGGTTTATATTTAATATCAGTATCACTAATAATACTTAATATTTGCGTATGAACTGATAATCCCCCAAAAGAGATAATCATACATATTAAAATCGCTTTAAATTCGGTTGATGTATTTAATAAGCTGACATGTTTAAGTCCTTGTGTCATTTCTAAAAAACCACTAATTAAAGACTTATTTAATAAAGATAGATGAAAATTATTATCGATAATTGTCGTTATGATTAGAAAAGTGGTTATAACACCTAAAATCAATAACAAGGTATTAATGCTATTAATTAAAGAATTAGTAATAATAGCGCCGAATCTTTTATTATTATTAATTCTTTTATAATGCATTTGCATTATCGCTTTTTTTAAAGAAAACTTATCGTTAGTTATATTACTGGCATTATAATTACGAAAAAGTAAGCCGATAATTATATTTCCTAAATAATGGGAAACCATAACAATTAAGCCTAATCGTTTATCATTTAAAAAGGTAAGAGAAATCGCTCCTAAGATAAATAAAGGATTAGAAAAGTGACTAAACATCAATATTTTAGTAGCTTCTTTAGCGCTTAATTTGTTTTGTAAGTATAATTCTCTAGTATATTTAGCGTTACTAGGAAATCCAGAGATTAAACTCATAATAAATACGAAAGCAGCATTACCATTCATTTTAAATAATTTTTCAAATAATGGTTTAAATAGTTCACCGATTAATTCGATAAAACCATAATTCATTAATATTTCCGACAAAACAAAAAAAGGAAATAATGAAGGGAAAACATTAGTAATCCAAATATTGAAAGAAAATGATACAGCATCCATGATGGTTTTTGATTCACTTAATATTTCATAGCCACAGATAATTAAACATATCATTATTAATATACTACATAAAATTTTTTTCAATCTTATCACAATCCTTAAGGAGGTTTTTTAATGCTTAATAAAATATATGTCCCAATTAAAACATTTATCAAAGAAAATTATAAATTTTTCTTATTATTAATCGTTTTGTTTTTTATTTTTACTTTTGAATTACCTTATTATATCGACACTCCTGGTGGGTTGATTGATGTATCAGACCGTTTAGAAGTTGAAGATGGTTATTCGATTAATGGCTCTTTAAATTTAGCTTATATTTCTGAATTTAAAGCGACTATTCCTACTTTGATTGTGGCTTATTTTAATGATGATTGGGATATTATTGAAAAAGATGAGGTAATTGCTACTAATGAAACAATTGCAGAAAATAATTACCGTAATCATTTATTATTACAAGAAGCTA
>CALVVP010000006.1 GCA_944363895.1 uncultured Bacilli bacterium
AATGTGTTATCAAAAAATTATTTATTTTTACAAGACATTCCCTATATTGATGTGTTAAAATATTGTTAGTGGTTGGTTCATATATCGATTATCTTTAATAAAGTTGTAGATAACTTCCCCAATGGCATCAGGTTGATAATGATTCGACCTAGTAATAGTTCGTTTTTTAATTTTATGGTCGAATAGATTGATAATGTATATTTAGAAATATAAACAAAAATAAAAATTATTAACTAACAAATTATATGGTAAAATAATATTAAAGTTATGAGATTTTTCAGATACGTCTGAATAATTTTGAAAGGAGCAATTTATGCTAGAAAAAAATAATATGCAAATGATTGAAGAGATTAAAGATATAATTATTAGTAGTAGAAATAAAATTGCTTATGAAATAAATAACACAATGTTATTAGCATATTGGAATGTTGGTAGAATTATTGTAGAAAATGAGCAAAATGGAAATATTAAAGCTGAATATGGTAAGCAAGTGATGAAAGAATTATCTAAAGAATTAAGAAAAGTTTTAGGTTCTGGTTTCTCGGTCAGTAACTTATTTAATATGCGTAAGCTTTATGTTACTTATCCAAAATTCCAGACAGTGTCTGGAAAATTGAGCTGGTCACAATTTTTTTGATTATATTGTGTATTTTTTAGTAAATTCATAAATAATTACGATATTAGTAGAAAGATGAGAATCAGAAAAGAATAAGTAATAGATTGTTCGCACAGTTGTCTAAAATTACTTTTTATGGTAGTATATACACCAATTCAAAAAGGAGAATATTTGAATATGGCAACTAAATTAGAAGAAATGAAATGGGAATTACATAAGAAAAAATATGATGAATTGTTTGACTATGGGGTAAAACATGGTCTAATCGCCGCTTATGACAAGGAACTAATAAAAAATTTAAGACATATTTATTGTGGTGGACTTCCAGCATCCATATTATTATTACATGGTAAATTAAGTAACGGTCATTGTTATGATAGAGGAGCACTAGTAACACTAGGATTTGGTGATGATGATTTTCAAGTTATTAATGCAGATATTGATAGTTTAGGTTTAAATCCGCAATATATTGATGAATATAGAACTGGAAATGTAAATGAACATTTTGCGAATCATTGTTTTGCAGAAAGAAAATTAAAAGATGGTACAACGTTAGTCTATGATACTTCTGTCGGGTTAGTATTTGAAAAAAGTTTATATTATAAACTTGAAAATCCTAAAATTACAAAGATTAAAGATAAAAAAGCAATTCTAAGATTTTTATATTATGATTTTCAACAAGATTCAGATATAGAAAGAGATAAATATGTTCTACCTTTGATTTTACCTAGCATAGAAAATTGCTTAGTACCAACACAACCTATTTATTTAAATCAACTAAAACAAGAGTTTAAAATATTTAAGCAAGAAGTTGGTTATGATGAGGTATGTGAAGAAATACATGATGATATGAAGGTAAAAGGATTTTCGCATTAAAAAGGGGGAAAATAAAATGTTAGGAATTAATGAAATATTAAGTAAATTTATTTTAAAAAAAGAATTAACGGAACAAGAAAAATTTAAAATATTACGCTCTAAAAGAATTGATACAAAAGTTGTAGAATATTTAATGAGTAAATTAAATCATTTACATATTGAAGTGCTAGGTGAATATGAAGGCTCTTTGTTTGAATTAATGTCAGTAGGAGAACTTGAAGGATGGTGTTGGCAAACAACAGAATCTGCGATCGTATTTTTAAATGATGATGATTATATTGAGAGAGGGAATTTAAGATTTGATGAAAGAACACCAGAATATTATCATTCATGGATATGTTTTAAATTTGAAGGTACAGAATATGTTTTGGATCCTTGTTTAAGTTTATTATGTAAAAAGAGTGATTATTTAGAAATATTTGAAATTGACGTAAAAGGGAAGGTAAGTGCAAAAGCAGTAAGAGAAGAACTAATTAGACAAGTTACTGCACCTAAAAAGAAAGAAGTTATCGTTCATGGACCAGAAGATGTGAATACTCCATTATATAGAAATGGTGCAGGTTATAAAACAAAAATTGATAAAGGAAAAATCAAAAAATTAACGGTTCATTATTACTCAGAGGGTTAGTATTAAGAGATTGTGAAAAAAAGGATATCAAAAGTTGAACCTTGATATCTTTTTCTATACTCTCAAATAAATATAAGATTAATTTCAATTAGCTTTATATGTGTTTTGAAAGAAGTTGATTTAACTCTTTTTGAGCATATTTTTTAGTCATTTATTACATTTTCTTTACTTTTTTTAACAGTTGTCCTTTTGTGCTTTCTAATTCTTTTTTCGGACTATAGCTAATTACGAATTTAGTTGAGGTGTTATCTCCATAAAGGGAAGGGGTGTATCTATCTACTGTAGTATCTATTTCATATTTAATGTTATATTTATCAAATTCTTCTAATAATTTTGCTAAACTTAAATAAAGATAACCATATTTATAAATTGTTTCTGTTTGAGCAAATCCAACAAAAAAATCTCTTTCCTCGGTACCTTTAACATATCTATACACCGCAACTATTCTTTCTTTATTATTTATTATAAAATCAGTAGTATTTCCCATATCATTTGGCAAATCGTTAAAACCACCACAGAAGATTAAGTTAAAACTTAAATAACTTTTTGCCTCTTCATTCTTATAATTAGCATTTGAAATTAAATTAACAATTTCTTTTTCTGCAAATTTCGAAGTATTATCATCCATACTTTCATATAATTCTAATGTTTCATAATCTTTCACTAATGTTGCCCCACCTCGAATCATTCTTGGTGAAATGAGTAAATAATTTTTTTCTTTACTTTCTTCTATAAATTTCGTTTTTTCTTCTAAAGTCATATTTAAACCTCCAAAATCTAAAAATATTATATCATTAATTTAGAATATATTTGAATAAAATGTTGAAATTATATTGAATGTGATTAATTTGGCGATAAAATAATAGTAATGATTGATTCTTACATCAAACCTTTCGGTAAAAACTGTAGAGATAATTTTCTTAATGGTAATCAGATTGAATAAAACTCGAGCTTTATGTTTCGAGTTTTAATATTATATTTAATTATGTTATAATTTATATAGTTTAAAATTAATAATGTTTAATTGAAAAAATATTTTATACATGAATAGATATATGTTTGAGAGGAGAAGTAGATATGATTTTAATAACGAAAGATAATTTAGAATCTTTTATTCAGCATTATCAAGGGTTTCATGATAGTTGGTTCTCAAATATCAATTATAATATTAAAGAAGCCAAAATAGAAGTTTTAGTGGATGTTTTTTGGTCGGGAGAACCTACGTTAAAAGAGGATGGAACTTATGAAACGAATAAAGTAAAAGTGAAAATGAATTTAAATGGAGTAGAGCAATGTAATATTAAAGAACTATTTTCATGGGATTCTATTAATGATGTTTTTATAAAGTATATAACGATAAAAGATAAAGAATTTATTTGTTTTGCAAGTGAAGAAGAAGATCCATCTTTCTATGTTGTATGTGATTCTATAGAATATGAAGAGCTTGCGCTTTCTTAATAAATTGTATAGTTGGGAGAGGTTTACATGAAAGAAGATAAGTTTAAAGAATTAGAGACCGAACGATTACTTCTTAGAAAAATAAATGATAAAGATGCTAGAATGTTATTTGATAATATTTATAATAATTTTGATTGGTATAAATTTTATTACCAATTACCATTTCATAGTTTTGAAGAGTATCAACAATTAGTGTTCAACTACAAGAATTGGTATGCGAATGGAAATCATTTTAGATGGGGAATTGTCGAAAAATCAAGTGGTGAAATGATTGGTTTGATCCAAATTCACAGTAAAGACGAACTAAATAATAATTGCAAAATTGGATACATTATTAGTTATCAATATAATAAAAAAGAATATGCAAGAGAAGCTGTAAAAGAAATGATTCATTTTGCTTTTAATGTTATAGGGTATCACAGGATAGATGCAGAAATTGTAGAAGAAAATGTAGATTCTATAAAACTAGCAGAAAGTTTGGGAATGCACCTCGAGTCTACAAAACAAGAAAGTTATAAAATAGAAAATCAATATTATAATCAAAAAGTATATACGTTGTTAAAAAAATAACCTAGTTATAAATAGGTTATTCTTTTAAATTTTCTCTTCTCGCTGAAAAAAGAATATTTACTAGTGATTTCGTTTTTATTTTTCTCAATTAATTAGTATATAAGGAGAGAAAAAGATCGTTTTTAGAAATTATTTTTAGTTTTTATTGTGGACTCATTTTTGTGGGAGTTTAATAAAATAACTAAGTATATGTTATAATAAATAAACACATGAATTATTATATTGATAATGTAATTAGTTTTACATAAAACTTTTCACATTACTATAAATTATAAGAGGTGAAGTATGAAAATTGGTGTCTTTGATTCTGGATTAGGGGGGTTAACTGTTTTAAAAGAATTAATAAGTGAGTACCCTAATAATGAATATATATATTTTGGTGATACAATTAATTTACCATATGGGAATAAAAGTAAGAAACAATTGTTAACATTTGTTGATAAGATTATTAAATTTTTTAAAGATGAAGAAGTAGACTTAATCATTGTTGCATGTGGTACTAGTAGTTCGAATATTTATTTTGATATTAAAGATAAATACCACGTTCCTATTATAGATATTTTGAGTCCAACAATTAATTATCTTTTAAGTTGTAATAATAAAAAAATAGGGGTAATGGGAACCGAGATGTTAATAAAAAGTAAGTATTTTGATAAATATTTAAAAAATAAAGAAGTTGTTAGTGTTAAAGCACCTAAATTAGTACCTTTAATAGAAAAAGGTGAAATTAATTCTTTAGAAATGCAAACAACTTTAAAAGAATATTTAAAAGTTTTTGATGAAAATATGATTTTAGTATTAGGATGTACTCATTATCCTTTGTTAGCTGAAAAAATATTAAAGATAAAAAAATTAAAGTTAATTGATATGGGAAAAGTGTTAAGTAAGCATATTAATTTAACTAATAAAGGACAGTTTAAAATAAAACTTTATTTTAGTAAAGTGGATGCAACGCTTTTAAAAAACGTTAAACAAATTTTTAATGATTGTAAATTATATGAGAAAAAGTTGTAAGGTGGTGAAGTATGCCAGAATTACCGGAAGTTGAAACAGTTAAGGAAACTTTAAAAACGAAAGTAATAAATAAAAAAATAAAAGATGTAGTTATTAATTATGATAATATTATTGAATTTCCTAGTGTTGAAAAGTTTGTTAAACAAATAGTTAAACAAACAATTATTGATGTTAAAAGAAGAGGCAAATGGTTAATGTTTGAGCTTGATGATTATTATTTATTATCCCATTTACGAATGGAAGGTAAATTTAATTTAAAAAATGATGGTGATCAAATCAATAAACATGAACATGTTATTTTTAAATTTACTAATGGACAAGAATTACGTTATCAAGATACTAGAAAATTTGGGAAAATGCATTTGATTAAGAAAGATGAAGTTTATAATCAAAAGCCATTAAATGAATTAGGTTTAGAACCATTTGATCCAAATTTAACTACTAAGTATTTAAAAGAAAAGTTTAAGAAAAAAACTTTACCTATTAAAACAGCCTTATTAGATCAAAGTATTATCGTAGGTATTGGAAATATTTATGCGGATGAAATATTGTTTTTAAGTAAAATTAATCCTTTAAAAAAAGCTTCTTTATTAACTATTGATGATTGTAATTTGATTATTAAAAATACTCAAAAAGTTTTAAAACAAGCTATTATTGATGGTGGAACAACGATTAGAAGTTATACTTCTAGTGAAGGAGTTCATGGGAGATTTCAACAAAATTTATTAGTTCATACTAAAGAAGGTGAAAAATGTCTTAATTGTGGACATTTAATTGTTAAAATTAAAGTAAATGGTCGAGGAACTTATTATTGTCCTGATTGTCAAAAACTTTAAGGGAGGTAAGTTATGATAGATATATCTGGTTTAAATGATGAGGAGTTAAAAGAATATTGTAGAATGTTTAATTATCAAATTAATAGTTATTTTCAAGATTTAGAAAATAATGAATTTTTTGATAATTATTGTAAGATTATTAATACGGTTGCTAATGGTATAGTAATTAGTAATTTGATTAGTAATCCAAGTTTTTTAAATAGTTCTTTTTTAACAATAACATGTCTTTTAACTGCTTTTACTCATACAAAAAACCGAACAATTAGAAATAAGATTATAGATAAGCTAAAAATTACTAGAGATATGTTGTCTTGTTTAGAAAACAGTTCTGTTTTAAATATTAAACAAGAATACAAACCAAAACAAAAAATTTTGCAAAGAACGCATTATTATAATGGAGAAATTACTGAAAAACATTTAGAAAAACCTATTTAATAATAGGCTTTTTTTGATATTCATCTTTAATTAGTTTTTGTTTATCTTTTTCGTCTAAAATAGATGCATAAACAGAAGTTATTCTTAGTTCTAAATCTAATAATTTATTATATTTAGTTATAATTGGTATTTCAATTTCTTTTTTTACTTGATTTAAGTATTTTTGACCTAAAGAGTTAAATCCTAGAGGTCTAATATAATTTATTTTGGTGTATTTTAAAGCTTCTTCTTTAGTAAAATTGCACAAAATATGAACTAACATCCGACTGATTTTATTATAAGTATATCTTTTTGTTTTAACGTTATTTATGAGTTCACTTATTGAGTTAGAATTTACTATAAATTTTTTTAAACGGTTTTCAATTCCTTCATCAACGGTTAAATATTTTTCAAGATGATCTTCACTTAAAATTTTGTATTTTAATAAATTAAAATAATCATCAATAAAAATTGGCTTTGTTAAGTATTTAGTAGTTATTTTAGGAACGTAATTTTTAATATCTTGTTTATTTTTTAAAGCTAATCTTATACTTTTCGCACTTGTAATTTTACCATTTAGTTTTTCACTATGATAATCATTATTTCTTTTAATTGTAAGAGGAGTAATTTTACTGTTTGATTTTTTTATTTCTTTTATATAACTAATACCTAAAATATCATTAGGAGTATTAATTTCAATATTATTTGTTTCTTTTAGAGCTTTAGCTAGAGCTTTAGGATAATTGATACCTTCTTTTAAATTTTGTTTAACTTTTTTGTTATATTGATCTGTTAATTGATACGTAGCTAGTTTATTCAAAAGATCAATATCGTTTAATTCACTACCAAAAATAAGTTTATCTACTTTAAGATGATTTAAAATAGTAATCGCTCCTTTAGCAAATATATCTGCACTTTGAGTAGAAAAACAAAAAGGTAGTTCAATTACTAAATCAATTCCTAAATCTAAAGCTATTTTTGTTTTATCCCATTTATTAATCATACTAACTTCACCACGTTGTAAAAAACTTGAACTCATAACTAAAATCACTGTATAGTCTTTACACATTTTTTTAACTTGTTTTAAATGGTATAAATGACCATTGTGAAAGGGATTATATTCACAAATAATTCCAACAGCTTTCATAATATCACCACTTATATAATAACATATTTTAGTAATATATGCTTGAAATATTTATTAACATTATGTATAATGTTAATATTGAGGTGAATTTATGAATATAAATTTATTAAGCTTGAAAAGTGGTAGTGATAAAGAGATTATTATCGATCAAAGTTTTTCTTTCCCTCAAAGTGATTTAACGAAAGTAGGTATTTTAAAACTCGATAATGGTTGGGTTAAAGGCTCAATTAGTAAAAATAGTTTGAATGATATAATTATAAATTTAAATATTAAAGGAACAATGGTTTTACCTTGTTCGAGGTCTTTAGAACCTGTTGATTATCCTTTTGAGGTAAAAATAGATGGTGATTTAAATCAAATTTGTGAAGAAATTGGTCAAAAAATCGGAAAAATGGAAAATTCTATTGATATTTTGCCAATAATATGGGAAAATATATTAATGGAAATTCCTATGCGAATTGTCAGCGATAAAGCCTTGGATATGCCTATTAAAGGTGATGGATGGCGTTTAATTACTGATCAAGAGGAAGAAGTTAATCCAGAATTTATGAAATTAAAAGATTTATTATAAGAAAGAGGTGTAATAATGAAATTAGATATTCAACGTTTTGCCGTACCATTTAGAAAAACTAGTAAAACTAGAAAAAGAATGCGTCGTACTCATTATAAAATAAGTGAAGCTGGTACAACGAAATGTCCTAAATGCGGTAGTGTGATTAAACCACATCGTGTTTGTCCAGAATGTGGAACTTATAAAAATAAAGAAGTTAAAAAAATTGAAGAAACAGCTTAATAGTTGTTTTTTTGTTAATCTTACAATTTTTAATATTTAATTTATTTACAAATTTAAAAAAAATATATATAATGTTTTATAAGGATAGGTGTTATATGAAAGCAAATGGATTTACTTTAGTAGAAATATTGGGTGTTGTTGTTATTTTATCGTTAATTGTTATTTTAGCTTTCCCATCAATTATTGAAAATATTAGAAAATCTGAAACAGAAATAAGTGATGCGACGATGTTATTAGTTGAAAGTGCAGCTGATCTTTATATGGAAAATAATAAAACAGATTATCCTTCAGAAGAAGGAAATGTTTATTGTATAGCTCTAAGTGATTTAGTAAAAAGTGGTCAGTTACGTAAACCTTTTATTGATACAACCACAAAAGAAGAGATTGATGTTGATATTAATTCTGTTCAAGTGGAGATAAAAACTGACGATAATATATATGAAATTGTTAAAAATGATAGTTGTAGTGAAATTAGAAAATAAAAATTCTCAGGAAAGAGAATTTTTTTAATTAGTATAACGAATATTTTCATTAGAAATATTAAAGATAATTCCGGCCATTAACATATAACTTAATAAACTAGAACCGCCATAACTAATGAAAGGTAAGGTAATGCCGGTAATTGGCATTAGACCAAAAGTCATTCCAATATTTTGAAGTTGTTGGTATAAAAGCATTCCTACAATACCACTAATGACATATTTATTAACATTGGAATTACTTTTAATAGCTAATAATATTAAACGAATATCAAAAAATAAAATTAAAGATAATAAAAGAGTTGAACCGATAAAACCAAAGTTACTAGCAAAAACTGCAAAGATAAAATCAGTTTGTGGTTCTGGGAAATAAATAGGAGTATTACCTAAACCATAACCAGTTAGACCTCCAGAACCAATGGCACTGATACCATTTTCTAATTGGTAACCACTTTTACTAGACCAATCTAGTAATCTGTCAATTCTTAAAAAGAAATCAGTACCAAATATTTTGATAAACAAATCGGTATTAATAAAATAAATTATTAAAACAGAGGCGATTATTAAAGCAACAGTGAAAAAAAGTA
>CALVVP010000007.1 GCA_944363895.1 uncultured Bacilli bacterium
TTTGAACTTGCATATCTTTGATAGCACAGTTAGTATTGATTCCACTTACGATCATATTAGCTTCTGATTCAGCAGCGCTCTTTCTAGCATCTTCAATTACATTTAAAATAATTGGTGTTGCGATTAAAGCTACTATAGCTAAAATGATGATTACAGCTAACAATTCAATTAATGTAAAACCTTTTTTCACTTAATCTCACCACCTTTACTTTTCTATTTCCAAATTAATTATACCTATTTTTTAAAAATAAGTCAAGAAAAAAATGATATTATTTGTCAAAAAAAGTCAATTTAAACAAATTTATTAACATTTTTCCCCGACTAATCATATTATTTGCATAATTATAAAAAGTATGTATTATTTCAATTTTTCAATAATAATTTCTAGTTCTTTTTGGTCATTAATCAAACTATTTTTTTCATTTTCGACAATTTGTTGAGGCGCTTTATTAATATATCCCTCATTAGCCAATAATTTTTCTCTTCTTGCTATCGCATTATTCAATCTTTCTTTTTCTTTTAATAAATTTTCTTTTTCTTCTTTAGTTAAACTACCATCATAATATAAAGAGATTATCTCGTTATTAAAATTAATATCAATTTTACTAAATTCACCATTATATTCCGTTAAAATATTGTCATTTTTTAAAATCTTACTAAGTAAGTTTTTATTTTGCAATACTAATTTATTATCAGTTACAATTAAATAATCTTTACCTAAATTATTTTCTAATTTGATTTTTCTAATTTTTTTAATTAATTCAATTAATAAATCTAAAGTATTATCTTTAAATACAAATTCTTTATTAGTTTTTGGATAATCACTTATCATAACTGATTCATCATGAATTGGTAACATTAAATATATTTCTTCGGTTACATAAGGCATAAAAGGATGTAATAGTTTTAAAATGTTAGTTAAAACGATTAATAAAACTGTTTTAGTAGTATCGTTCATATTTACTTTAGCAAGTTCAATATACCAGTCACAGAAATCATCCCAAATAAAACTATATAATTCTTTACCAACTACATTAAATTCATATTTATCCATATGTTTGGTAACATTGTTGATTAAATTATTCATTTTGTTTAAAATCCATTGATCACTAATCGATAAAGTATCTAAAGTATAATTAAAATCTTCGATATTCATTAAGACAAAACGTGATGCGTTCCATAATTTATTGATGAAATTCCAAGAAGCTTTAACTTTTTCTTCATCATATCTTAAATCCGTACCTGAAGCCGTTGTTGTCGATAAGAAAAATCTTAAAGCATCAGTACCATATTCATTAATAACATCCATCGGATCGACACCATTACCTAATGACTTACTCATTTTTCTACCCATTTTATCTCTAATCAAACCGTGAATCAAACAATCTTTAAATGGTCTTTGTTTCGTAAAATGTAAGCCTTGAAAAGTCATTCTATTAACCCAAAAAGGAATAATATCATATCCTGTTACTAGACAATTATTCGGATAATAGCGGTTTAATAATTCGTTATTATCTGGCCAACCTAAAGTACTAAATGGCCATAAAGCAGATGAAAACCAAGTATCTAAAACATCCGAATCTTGGACCCAATCATCACCAGGTGATTCTAATCCCACATATATTTCATCACCTTTATACCAAGCTGGTATTTGATGACCCCACCATAATTGTCGTGATATACACCAATCATAGGTTATTTCCATCCAATGATTCATAATTTTTTCATATCTAGTTGGAATAAAATTAACCTTAGTTTTTTTATTTTTTTGATTTTCAAGGACAGCATCAGCTAAAGGTCGCATTTTAACAAACCATTGTTTAGATAAATATGGTTCTATCATAACATCCGTTCTTTCAGAATGACCAACAGCATGAGTGATTTTTTCGATTTTAATTAATAAATTTTCTTTTTTTAAATCTTCAACTAATTGTTTACGACATTCAAAGCGGTCTAAACCATTATATTTAAAAGCATTTTCATTCATTGTTCCATCAGGATTAATGACAATTATTCTTTCTAAATTATGTCTGTTCCCTACTTCAAAGTCATTCGGATCGTGTGCCGGAGTTATTTTAACGACACCGGTTCCAAATTCCGGATCAGCGTGTTCATCAGCAATAATCGGTATTTTTTTATTAATTATTGGTAAAATAACATTTTTACCGATATATTTTTGATATCTTTGGTCATTAGGATTAACAGCTACTGCTGTATCACCAAATAATGTTTCTGGTCTTGTTGTCGCTACTTCTAAATATTCATCACTATCTTCAATATAATATTTGATGTGGTAAAATGCGCCTTCAACATCTTTATAGATAACTTCTTCATTAGATAAGGCCGTCATCGCTTTAGGATCCCAGTTAATAATTCTTTCTCCCCGATATATTAAACCTTCATTATATAAATCGATAAATACTTTTTTAACAGCTTTAGATAATCCTTCATCTAAAGTAAATCTTTCTTTAGTATAGTCTAAAGATAAACCTAATTTAGCCCATTGTTCATGGATATTATTAGCATATTCTTCTTTCCACTCCCAAGCATATTCAAGCCATTTTT
>CALVVP010000008.1 GCA_944363895.1 uncultured Bacilli bacterium
CCAGTTGTGTTAGAAGTGATACTGGCTATATTACTTATAGTACTACTATGACCAGATAAATTATCACTTCCATCTGTTACATTAATAGTAACATTAGTTGTATACCAATCATTGCTTCCTAAAGTTCCGGTAAATGTCGCTGTTCCTGCTATCGGTAAGGTTTTATCTAATTGAAAACTTTGACATAAAGTATCACTACTTCCTAAACTGTTACTTGTTAAAGCACATAAATATGATGTTCCTTCAGTGGTAATAAATTTAGTATTGTTACCTGTTTCCACTATTTCATTTGGTTCACATTCACTACTACTTATACAATACTTTATCTCACCATTGCCATTTAAGGTAACCGCGATATTTTCTTTCGCCCAGCCATTACTATTGATTAAACTTTCATCATAAGCAATATTTATAACTGGTTCTGTATCGGTTTGAACACATTCCATATCATATTCAAAGACATATTGATTATAATTTGTATCCCAATAATACCAGACACATCCTGATAATTCTTCATTGGTCACGGGATTTATAATTGAAGACGATAAAAAGCCCTTGCTTTGAATTTCGTTCAAATAAAGAGCTTGTTGTTCACTTGGATAACCAATATCATTTTCAATACTATAACGATAAGTGGCTTCTTCAATCGATTCAATCGTTCTTTCTAAAGATTTCTCCCGACTACTTTTAATCGAATTATCGATGATGGGAAAAGTAATTAAAGCAATGACCGCTAATATAATTAATACGCCTAATAATTCAATAAGCGTAAAACCAGAATTTAGTCTTATTTTATAAAGATTTTGCCCCCCCCCCAGGTTTGCGATTTGCTAATTTGATTTTATTTTTTCTCATTTTACATACCTCTATTTCTATATCAATTTTAACTTAAAATAAGTTATTAGTCAAGATGGAAAAAGCTATGATTTCTATATCTTAATAATAATTTTTAAATTCTATAATAAATTTTCCATAAAGCTATATTTAACCGTTACTGAATAATTTAAATATCAATTTGGTGCATAGAAAGGGAGTCGAACCCTCACGAGAATATCTCACAAGCACCTCAAACTTGCGTGTCTACCATTCCACCACCTATGCAATTAAAACTAGAATTATCTAGTTTTTTTCTTTTAAAGCTTTAAACATCTTCTTCCACAAACCATTAGAAGAATAATTTAAAATACCTACTTTATAAACTCTTAATCCATATTTGATTAAAACAAAGATAGTAACAGCCATTAATATAATCGAAATAATTACATCGATAACACTAAATTCTCCCATAACTAATAAAGATGGACTTAAAATAGCTGATATAAATGGTATATAACCAAAGATATTAATTATAACAGACCCTTCAAAAGCGTCAGCCATCATCGCTAAATAATATCCTAATAAAACGATTAAAATAATCGGTGTTTGTAATTGTTGAAAATCCTCGGTATTAGTTGTAATACTAGCTAAAATACCGGCTACTAATGAATAACCAATAAAAGTTAAAATCATTAAAACTAATACTAAAGGAATGATATAAACTAACGAATCGACAAAACTTGGCGTAAATAGACTAGATAGCATACTAGTTAGCTGACCAGCTAAGTCACTAATTCCACTAACATCACCAAAGAATCCGCGTGATAAGAAACCTAAAACAGCATATAGTATCAATAATGCACCTTGAATTAAAATGAATAAATTACCAGCAATACATTTACTGAAAAAATGAACTTGTGGTGAAACATTAGCAATAATTATTTCCATTCCTCTAGTTGTTTTTTCATCATTTATTTCCGCGCCAATCATTTGGACTAAGAAAATTACTAAAATGAAAAATGGTAAGATAAAGATTGGGAAAACTGTCGACATAATCATTTCCATATTTTCATCAGCAGAATCTTTACTTTCATCTAAAACTGTTCGATTAATATTTACACCAGAATTAATAATCGCAATTTCTTCTTCACTTATTTCAAATTTTTCCATTGCTAAATAAACTTTAACACTATTAGCGGCACTATTAATCATCGACATATCTAAAGCATCGACAAAATTATTACTAATTAATTCAACATTAAGAATATTTTCTTCATCTAAATCAAAAACTAAAGCAAGAGAATTACTTTCTTCTTCATTATTTTTAATCATTTCGATAATTTCTTCTTTCGAATTATCTGAATTAATTATTTCATAGTTATTTTCACTGTCATCAGTCAAATTAAAACTAGCATCAGCTGATGCCTTGAAAATCTCGAAAGCAACATCGGTGTTATCGATAATATAAATTTTAGTTTTTTGATCAAAATCGCCACCAAAGAAATTAATGATGTGATCGATATTAGCTAACCCGATAATTACTAAAGCAATACATATATTAGCAATATAAAACCATTTAGTTTGGATTTTTCTTTTTAAACTGACCCCAATTAAAAACTTCAATTTATTTTTCATATGACTCACCTACTTTAGCAACAAAAATTTCATTTAAGCTTGGCTCTTCAACCGAAAATTTAGTTATATTAGGACATTTACTAACATATTTAAACACATCTTGAACCACACTTTCATCAGTGATTTTAATCTCATATTCATCAGCTTTATCAGTAATACCAATAACCCCTTTAATTTTATTAACTTTATCCGAATCGATATCGCCTTTAACTAAAATATTCTTTTTTCGATATTGTTTTTTTATTTTTTTCAATTCCCCTTCTAAAACTGATTTACCGTTTAAAAGCACTACTAGTTTTTTACAAAACAATTCAACATGTTCCATTCGATGAGAAGAAAAAATAATCATACTGCCATTTTCAGACATCTCGACAATTTGTCTTTTAAACAATTCCACATTAAATGGATCCAAACCACTAAATGGTTCATCTAAAATTAATAATTTAGGATTATTAAGAATCGCCGTAATAAACTGGACTTTCTGTTGATTACCTTTCGATAATTCTTTTATTTTTTTATCAAGGTATTCTGGAATTTCAAATTTTTCTAACAATTCTTTAGTTCTTTTAATGATATCTTCTTCTTTCATGCCTTTTAAAACACCATAATAAATACATTGTTCTTTAACGGTTAATTTAGTTAATAAACTTCTTTCTTCCGTTAAAAAACCAATCTCATCAGTTACATCATAATCAATCTTTTTACCATTTAAAGTAATCTTACCTTCTGTAATATCAAGAAGGCCCATAATCATTCTAAAAGTAGTTGTTTTACCAGCACCATTTACTCCTAATAAACCAAATATTTCACCTGGTTTTACTTCAAATGATAAATTATCAACTGCTTTAAAATTGCCATAATATTTTGTAACATTTTCTACTTTCAACATTATAACCACCTCGAATTTTCTATTTTTGACAATTTATATTTCTCATAATCTTTATAAATTTTTAATAATTTTCTAATAACTTTATCATAATTATCATAGATTTCATCGTTTTTAAGATTAAAAACATTTTGAACATATTTATAAAAATCTTCTTTATCGGTATATAAATTCATTATTTCATCTAATTTTATTTTACTTTTTTCACTTTTAATATTAAAGACATATTCTTGATAATATTCAATTAATAATTTAGAAATAGTATCACTTTCGACATATAAAAAATTAACTATTTTGTCATAATATTTACAACAATTAATTGTTATCATTTAATAATAAACCGAACAATATCATTATAAGTTACGACCACCATCAAAATCATCAGTAATACTAATCCAACCGCATGAATTGCATTTTCTACCTTTGGTTGCATTGGTTTTCTTCTAATTTTTTCGATTATCAAGAATAAAATTCTCCCACCGTCAAAAGCTGGAATAGGTAATAAATTAATAAAACCCACATTAATACTTAATAAACTAGTTAACGAAATAAGGCTTAATATACCAGCAGCAGCTGATTGGTCGACAATATTATAAATACCGACTGGTCCTGATAGATTAGTTAAACTAAGTTTCCCGGTAAATAGATAAGCAAAAGTAACAACCATCTGTTCAATTAAACTTAAAAACTTTGTAAACGCATAGGCAATTGCTTCAAAAAATCCCTTTTCCACACTGCCATCTAAAGCAAAATTATACTGATAAGTTACACCTTGCTCCGTTTCAATTTCTTGCGGTGTAATTGTAATCGTTTTTACCTCATCATCCCTTAATACTTCTAGTTCGATCGGGTTACCATAATTTATTTGGTATTCGATCATCAATCGATCGATAGTATTAATTTTAACGCCGTTTAAACGAATAATCTCATCGCCAACTCTAAGACCCGCAGCATAACTCACCCCATCATTGGGTACACTAGCTACTAATGGTTTATTATTAGGATTACCATTAATTAATCCGATAATAAACAATAAGATTATCGCAAAAATAAAATTAAACATTACTCCTGCAACCATCGTTGAAAATTTTTGCATCCAAGTTTTAGATTGTAATTTTTTTTCTTTAGGGACATTTTCATCATCTAAAACATCTTCTCCGGCCATCGCACAAAAGCCACCAATTGGAAATAATCTAATTCCATATTCCGTTTCATCGTTTTTTCTTTTAAATTTAAATATTCTTGGACCCATGCCAATACAAAATTCATAAACATAAATCCCAGCTTTCTTAGCAAAGATAAAATGGCCTAATTCATGAACAAAAATCGTCACACTAAGAATTATTATAAAATATATAAATGTCATATAAGCTCCTTTACATTAAAAAATTAATGAAATAAACTAGCGCCAACGCGATAAAAATAACACTATCAAAACGATCTAAAACCCCGCCATGGCCAGGCATCAAATTAGAAAAATCTTTAACTTTATAATACCTTTTAATTAAAGAGAAAAATAAATCTCCTAATTGACCAATTATCGATAAAAATAATGTTATAAAAAAAATTAAAAACAAATTAACATCTTGATTGATAAAAAACAAATAAAACAAAACACTAATTAAAACCCCAAAGAATGTTCCGCCGAAACAACCTTCCCAAGATTTATTGGGTGATATTTCATTTATTTTACTTTTACCAAATAAAGTCCCAATCGAATGCGCAAAAGTATCCGTCATAATGGCAATCAAAAGAACATAAATAAAATATTTTAGACTCATATTCCTTAAAATAATCAAACAAGAAAAAGCTGTACTTAAAAAAACAGTTACCCCAATTAAATAAAAACCTTTTTCAATATTAAATTTACTTTGATGTCGAATTAAAGCTAAAGCACCATAGATTAATAAAATCACACTTAAAACTTTAAAATCTAATAAATTATCCAAACTAGTTTTAGTGATACTAGTACCAATTAAGAATAAAAAACAAATAAAACTAACTAATCTTACCCAATAATCATCTTTAATTATTAAATCCAAGATTTCTTTAAAACCTAATAAAGCAATTAAGATAGCTAAAATATAAAATGGAATTCCTCCAACATAAACTAAAGGTAATGATATAATTAACGCAATAATTGCACTAATTATCCTTTTTTTCATAATTAATCCCCCCAAAACGGCGATCACGATTATTATAAGAATCTAAAGCTAAATCAAATTCTTTTTCATTAAAATCCGGGAAAAAAGTATTGGTAAAATAAAATTCTGCATAAGCCGCTTGCCATAACATAAAATTACTTAATCGCAACTCGCCACCAGTTCTAATTAATAAATCTAAACTTGGTAAATCATTATATAAATATTGATTAAATAAATCTTCATCTAATTCATCGATATTTATTTTACCATTATTGCTATCATTTACTATTTTTTTACAAGCATCGATAATTTCCGCATGAGAACCATAATTTATACAAAAATTTAAAATTCCCTTTTGATTATCTTTAGTTTTAATTGTAATTTCATCGATAATATCCAATATTTCCTGTCTTAAAGGTTCTCTTCTTCCAGAAAAAACAATTCTAATTCCTTGTTTACTGAAAGTTTTAAAATCTTTCTTAAATTTTTTAACGAATAAATCCATCAAATAATTTACTTCTTCTGCACTTCGTTTAAAATTTTCTGTCGAAAAAACATATAAACTAAGAACTTTAATTCCTTTATCAAAAATATATTGACATAAATTATCTAAGTTTTTTACCCCCGCTAAATGTCCTTCACTTCTACTTTTACCACGTTTAGTAGCCCAACGTCCATTACCATCAACGATAATTCCTACATGATTAGGTATCTTCATTCAAATCACATATAATCAATCTTAGATTGATCCCTTTCTATATTTTTTTGATTTATTATCTAATAAATCACCTATTTAATATTATAATATAAATAAGCCTTTAATACAAGAAAAAAAGAAGATAAATTCTTCTTAAAACGAATCAATATTAATTTTAACTTTTTTCAAACCATTAGCATAAGCTGCCGCTTGGACGATTGTTCTAATCGCATTAGCAATAATCCCTTTTTTACCAATGACACTACCGATAATACTATCATCAACTAAAACTTGAATGGTAATATATTCTTCATCATCTTCAAATTGTTTAATTGCTACCATATCCGGATCAGTAACAACACTTTTAACTAAAAATTCCGTCAACTCTACTAAATTCATAATTATTTATCCTTTTTCGTTTTTGATTCGTGGAATTTTTGCATAATTCCTTGTTGTTTAAATAAGCCTCTAACCGTATCGGTCGGAATAGCGCCATTATTTAACCATTTTTGCGCTAATTCAGCATCAATTTTAATCTCAACTGGTTCAGTAATTGGATTATAATAACCAATTTCTTCGATAACTTTACCATCTCTTGGACTTCTTGAATCAGCCGCTACAATTCGATAAAACGGTCTTTTCTTAGCTCCCATTCTTTTTAATCTTAATTTAACAGCCATTTGTTAATCACTCCTTTTCTTGCTTAATTATAGCATAGCAAATAAAAAGTGTCAACTATTTTTGGTTGACACTTTTATTTTATGTAATTTTCATCAACTTTATTAATATCTTCTAAATCTTCATCCGTGACATCATCATCGATTTCTTCCCATGGTTCCTCATCTTCTTCAATCGCAATTTTAACTTTAGTTTCACCTACTATTTCGACTCCTAATTCTTTTTCGATATCAAAAGAAATTTGTTTATTATCTAATATATTAACGCCTAAACAAGTTGGTTGACTTAAGGTTCTAACGATAATATCCGTTTCACTACTTAAATCAGCATTTTCTTTTAATTTGACATTGAATAAATCATTATATTCGATTTTTTGATTAACGACAGTTGTTTTGGAATCGTTTTCATAAGAATACCAAATATTGACATCGAAAGATCCGTCGACACCAATCTTATCACCAGATTTATATCCTTTGAATTTATGATTAATTACCCAACATCCCAAAATCGTCGTCGGTTGATCACTAGTAGTTATTTTATAGTTGTTTTTAAAATATTTTTTACCTTTCCCAATAACGGCTTTCGTGACGATTTCTTTATATAAAGCCATATTATCACCTCTCTAGTTTAATATATGCGATTATTAGTCTTTTGTACATGAAAAAACAAATAAATCACTTTATTTGTTCCCAAGATAAATTCAAATCAGTTCGCCCAAAATGACCATAACTAGCTAAATCATAATAAATTGGTTTTAATAAATCTAATTCTTTAATGATATTATCGACACTAAAATCAAAATTATTTTTAACATATTCATTTATTTCTTCACTAGTTTTTTTATTAGTATTAAAGGTTTCAATATTAATACTAATTGGTTGTTCTTGCCCGATGGCATATGATAATCCGACTTCACACTTATCACAAAATCCATGAGCTACGATATTTTTTGCCACAAATCTTGCATAGTAAGCAGCACTGCGATCGACTTTAGTCGGATCTTTACTACTAAAACAACCTCCACCTACTTTACCGACACCACCATAAGTATCGACAACTATTTTTCTGCCCGTCGTTCCACTATCGCCAAAAGGGCCACCAATTATAAATGAACCACTCGTATTAATTAATATTTTCGTCTTTTCATCTATTAAATCAGACGGTATAACTGGCTTGATAACATTATCAATGATATATGTTTTTAATGTTTCTTGACTAACATTTTCTTGGTGTTGGCAAGCAATAATAATCGTATCGACTCTTTTTATTTGTTCATCATCATATTCGATCGTCACTTGAGCTTTACCATCAGGTCTTAAAAAAGTATGCGGATTGTTTTTTCTTACCTCTGTTAATTTTTTAGTTAATCGATTAGCTAATAAAATCGATAGAGGCATATATTCTTTAGTTTCATTTGTCGCATAACCAAACATGATTCCTTGATCACCTGCACATATTTTATTCTTATTGACGGCTTTATTTATCTCACTTGATTGCTTACTGACTTTAACTAAAACTTCAAATTCTTCCTGATAACCAATATCTTTTAAAACTGCTAAAGCGATTTTACGATAATTTAAATCAGCTTTAGTGGTTGCTTCGCCATAGATGAAAATAAAATTATCTTTAATCGTCGCCTCAACAGCCATATGACTATTTTGATCGTATTTTAAAGCTTCATCTAGTATTTTATCACTTATTTTATCACAGATTTTATCAGGATGTCCTTCGGTAACTGATTCACTTGTTATTAATTTTTTCATAAATTCCTCCTCATCAAAAAAACTCTAATTAAAGAGTTTTGTATTCTCTTTATCGTTATTAGCTTTACCACCTTACCATTAAGCAGGTTGGTATGAGTTCATTGAGCTAATTCTCTCCCTCATTCTTGATAAATTATATTTAATCGATTTTTGTCACATCAGTAACGGTACCAGCTACAATAGTTGCTCGGTAACCATTAATTTCAATAATACCATCGGCTATTTCACTATCGACAATACTAATTTCCACTTTACTTGGTTGTGGTCCACCATATTCTAATTCGGTATTAGTATAGATATGATCATCTTCATCAAAGCCAAGCTCCCAATAAATTGCGGAAATATAACTTTCGGCATAAAGAGCATTAACGTCGATTGCATTTTCGATAATATCGCTTGGAATAGTTACATTACCGACTTCGTTAAATTGCGAAAATTCCATTGCCATGGTACAATCAACATCGACCATTGTCCCCTCACTTGTTAAGGTAATTGGCATAATTAAAACAATCTTAGTAACATAGCCATCGCCAACCGTAACTTCGACACTTAAATTTTCTGTATCGATTACAGCATCGTCAATCCCAGAATTTTCATCGAGACTATTGTTTAAAATTTCTCGAACTTGTTCTTCGGTCAAAGAAATTTTGTAAGTGTTATCCTCTAATTCTTCAATATTTGAAGCTTCTTTCAAAATATTAAAATTAAACTCTTCTTCGACAGCACTTTCTTGTTTATACCATTCATCTTCTTGTAAAGTATAAGTTATATTTTGGTCATTTTGCGCCAAAGTGTAACTTTCGGAACTAGATTCTTCCCCAAAAAACGAAGTAGTCATGTTCATATGAACCGTACCATTTTTAAGATCGACATCTGAATCAGCATCGACATTGATGTTCAATATACTTCCTTGAATGGACATTTCCATATTGGTATCCATAACCATGTGGTAATTATCTAAAGTAGTCATTTTTTCACTAGCATCAGATAATATTTCTTGTGGACTTTTGCCACAACCAGTAACTAATAAAGCCATTAACAAAGTAGTTATTAAAATTCTAACTTTTTTCAAACAAATCACTCCTACAATTATAATAGCAAAAAAATTAGTTTTTGACAACCTAATTTTTCACATAATTTTCACAATTTACGATTTCGCCATCCATACTCCATGTTTTAACACTCGTTATTTTAACATTCACAATTTTACCTAAATAACGACTATCCGCTTTAACATTTACTAATTTCATCGTATCGGTATAACCTTTTAAACAATCTTTCTTTTTTGAACTATAATCTTCTAGTAAAACTGGAACAATTTTATTTAAATATTTATCGTTATTTTCTTTAGAATATTGATTGATTAATTGGTTTAATCTTTGTAATCTTTCCTCTTTTTCTTCTAAAAATACATTATCTTCCATCTTACTAGCGGGAGTCCCTACTCTAGGAGAAAATATAAAAGTAAAAGCGGAATCATATTTACAAATATCGACGACATCTAAAGTATCTTGAAAATCTTTTTCTGTTTCTCCGGGAAAACCGACGATAATATCGGTTGTGATAGCGACATTAGGGATTTTTTCTTTTAATTTTTTAAATAAAGTTAAATATTCTTCTTTGGTATAACGGCGACCCATTAGTTTTAAAATTCTACTCGAACCTGATTGAATTGGTAGATGAATATAAGGCATGATATTATCATATTTACTAATAATATCGATCATATCATCGTTGAAATCCCAAGGATGACTAGTTACAAATCTAATTCTATTTATTCCTGTTTTAGCGACATCTTCTAATAAATTCGCCATCGTATAATTAATATCTAAATCTTTACCATAAGCATTGACATTTTGTCCTAATAAAGTTACTTCTTGATAGCCATCTTTGATTAAATCACCAACTTCAGAAATAATATCTTCTGGTAATCTACTTCTTTGTTTACCTCTGGTGTAAGGAACGATACAATAAGTACAAAACTTATCACAACCATACATAATATTGACCCAAGCTTTATATTTATTATCTCTTTTAACCGGAATATTTTCAATTACCTCACCTTCACAAGAAAAAACCTCGATTTCTTGTTTTTTATTGTGATAAGCTTTTTCAATTAGATTAGGTAAATTAACGATATTATGGGTACCAAAAACAAAATCGATCCATTTATATTTATGGATTATTTCATCAATGATAACTTCTTCTTGTGCCATACATCCCCCAAAACCAACTAATACATCTTTAGTTTGTTTTAAATGTTTAACTCTTCCTAATAAGCCAAATACTTTATTATGAGCATTTTCTCTTATCGCACATGTATTTAAAATAATTAAATCGGCTTCTTCTAAATTATCTGTTTCTTGAAAACTCATATCATTTAAGATTGCTTTCATATTTTCTGAGTCATGTTCATTCATCTGACAACCATAAGTTTTAAGATAATATTTTTTATTTAAACCGATTTTTTTTTGTTGTTCAGTTAATTGATAGGCATTTTTTTTAATTAAAACTTTATTATTTGTTCTTTTTCTTGCTTCTGTTAAACTTGGTATATTCACAGTCATCACTTCCTAGTTATAAATAATAACATATTTAATTAATAAATTCAATAATAAAAGCCAAAGTAATCACTTTGACTTAAACTTCTTGCATAATGATTAAAATAATTGGTTTCGATTCTGTTTCTTGATAAAAATATTTACCAATTTTATCCCTAATTTCATTTTTTGTTTTACTATAATCGATATAAGAAACTTTTGTATTGTTTTGAATGATTTCTAAAGCCATTTTTTTAGTTTCTTTGATTAAATCGATATTATCTTTAACATAAACAAAACCTTTCGTCACGATATCGGGACCAGATAATATTTTTTTGGTTAATTTATCGATGATAGCGACTACTAAAACAATGCCGTTTTCACCTAACATTTCCCGGTCTTTAATTACTAATTCACCAATATCACCGACGGTTTTACCATCGATTAAAATATCATCAACTTTAATAAAATCATTTTCTTCAACTAATTTACCATCGATAAAAGTTGCTACTTGACCATTTAAATTTAAGATGATATTTTCCTCACTCATTCCCATCTGTTTAGCTAATTCGCTATTAGCCACTTGATGACGGTACTCACCGATAACCGGAAAATAATATTTTGGTTGCATTAAATTTAACATCAACATTAAATCTTCACTTGAAGCATGCAACGAATAAAATTTCTTACTCGGCATCGTAATTAAATTACAACCTTTCTTAGCAATTTCATCAAAAAGCATCGTCGCACTTTTTTCCATTCCATCGTAAACCGGTGAAGCGAAGATAACTGTATCATTTTCATTTAAAGTGATAAACTTATCATAACCGCGCACAATTCTTTTCATATTAGAAAAAGGTTTTTCTCTTTCATCAGAGACAATAATAATAGAATCTTTATCTAAATGATGAATATTGCCTAATCTTGATTTATCAAAATTAATATAACCGGTATTTATCTCTTTAATTAAATTAGTTTCTAATCCTTTTCCTAAAATAACCGCTTTGCGATTAGCTTCGGTTATAACATTTAATAATTCTTGCATCCGATAACCTTGACCTTGAAAGATATTAACTAAAATACGACCATTATATTTATTAATAACTTCTCTTAAATAATTATAACTCCGATGTTTCGGAGAAGTAAAACCGATTTTATCAGCATATAATGATTCACTTAATAAACATAATACTCCTTGCTTACCGACATAAGCTAATTTCCCAATATCCATTTTATAGTTACCTTGCATCGATGGGTCAAAAACAAAGTTACCAGTGTAAAAAATCGCGCCATCATTAGTATATAAAACATAACCAAAACTTTCTGGTAAAGCATGGGATAAAGTAATCGGGAAAATATAATTTTTACCAACTTTAACTTTTTTGTGTGGTTTTAACTCGATTAAATTACCTTTTAAATTTTCCGCATTTAATTCTTCTTTTAATAATTCTAAAGTAAAAGATGAACCATATATTTTTAAATCGGGTATATCATGTAATATATCCGGAAGGGCACCAATTTGTTCATCATGACCATGAGATAAGAAAACCCCTTGAATCCGTTTTTGATTATTAATTAAATAATCATAGTTGGGAATAATATAATCGACACCTAACATTTTATCATCGGCATATTTTAATCCTGCTTCAAAGACATAAATTTCATTATCGACATCGATAACATACATATTTTTACCGATTTCATTTAATCCACCTAAAGCAAATATCTTAATTTTACTCATACTATCCTCCTTTCTTTTTAAGAAATATAACGGTATAATTATACCAAAAAAAAAATAATTAGTCTAGTTTAAGCGACCAATTTAATTGTCTTATCTTTTTCTTTTTGTTCGATAATTTGACGATTAATATCTTTAATTGTTTTTTTAGCATCTTTATAATTCATATAAGGTTTAATATGTTTCGAACTATAATTTTTTAATGGTTCAAAATTAATAAAACCACTATTAACTTTTTCTGCTTGTTTAATAGCTTCTAAATTATGTTCTTCTAAAGTTACTTCATAATCTTGTAAAGTTATATTAATTTGTTGATAAATTTTACCATCTTTTAAACTCATATAACCAACAAAATGATGTTTTGAATTAGTAACTAACATAAAAATATCCTTTTCTTTTTTGATTTTAAAATGATGAATTATACTAACAGATTTAAAGACTCCGCTATAGACATATTCTAATGATTCCATTACATGATTTGCAATGTATAAATGTTCTAATGGAATTTTTTCAAACACACAAATTTCTCCTTTCAATTCTAGCCGGAATTTAAGTATAACACACATAAAAAAAAGAGTCAATGAAGATTTTTAAATTTATCACTTCATTGACAATCGACAATAATAACATCGTCTCCAATTGTTTTAATTTGTTCCCATTTAACTTCAAACTCATCTTTAGAGGAAAATAACGAAATTAAGAATTTACTTTTTTCGACAATCAAATATTTAACTTGACCATTTTCAATTACGACATCGATAATATTACCGATCAATTTACCATCGAGTGTTATAATGTTTTTTGTCTGTAAATCACTTAATCGCATTTTACCACCTATTTAATTTTATGATTATTTAAGCATTTTTTTCATATTATCTAAACCACTTTTTTCAATTCGCGATATTTGTGCTTGAGAAATACCAATTTCTTCGGACAATTCAATTTGCGTAATCCCTTCAAAATAACGTTTTTGAATAATAAAGCGTTCTTTTTCTTTTAATTTATTTAAAGCCTCTTTTAACATTAATCTTGTATCCCAATTAATTTTATCCTTATTATCTGCAATTTGTTCAGATAAATAGATGGTATCGCCTCCATCGTTATAAATTGGTTCTGACATACTAATCGTATCTTTAACTGCTTCAAAAGCTTGAATAACATCGCCTTCTTTTAAAGAAAGTAAATCAGCTATTTCTTTATTGGTCGGTTCACGATTTAATTTATGGGTCAATTCTTCTTTAGCTCTTAAACCCCGAAAAGCAATATCTTTTAAACTTCTCGTCACTCTAATGGCATTATTGTCTCTTAAATACCTTTTTATTTCACCTAAAATCATCGGAACTGCATAAGTAGAAAATTTGACATCTAAAGCTAAATCAAAATTATCGATTGCTTTAATTAAACCAACACAACCAATTTGAAATAAATCATCTAAATTATCGGTACGATTGTTATATTTTTTTAAAACCGATAAAATTAGTTTTAAATTACCATTGATTAATTTTTCTTTAGCTTGTAAATTTCCTTGCTTAAGTTGCTTAAATAATTCTAACATCTCTTCATTACTTAAAACACTAATATTCGCAGTATTCACGCCAACTATTTCAACGCGATGGCGTGCCATAAAAAAATCTCCTTTCATATCAATTTTGATTTAAAAAGAAGATTTTTATACATTATTTTATAAAATTACCATCCTGCATAATTATTTCTTCAATTCCATCTTTAATACCAACCACTTCTAAATCTTTAGTACCAAACATAAAATCAACATGATTATCACTTTGATTGATTTGTTTAAATATTTCTTCTTTAGTTTGACTATCTTTAATACATTCTAAATAAGCTGAACCTAAAGCCATATGACAAGAAGCATTTTCATCATATAATGTTTCATAAAAAATAAGCTTAGAATTAGATATCGGTGAATCATCATCGACTAAAGCGATTTCGCCTAACATATTAGAAGTTTCATCAAATTCAATAATTGATTTTAAAGCTTCATAACCTTGTTTCGCATCAAACTCAACCACTTTACCATCTTTAAATTTAAGCATAAAATTATCGATTAAAACACCGTTATAAACTAAAGGTTTAGAATTATAAACAACACCATTAGTTCCATATTTATATGGCGCCGTAAATATTTCTTCCGTCGGCATATTTTCGATGACATTTATTCCGTTAACTATCGTTCCCCCACTTGCCCAAAGATGATTTTTCGGTAACGCGATTGTTAAATCAGTTCCTAAACTATTTTTAAAATGTAAATATTGATATTGTTTACGATTCATCAATTCCGCTCTTGTTTTCGTCTGTTTAATCTTTTTTTGCCATGAACTAACCGGATCATCTTGATTAATTAAACACATTTTAAAAATAGTTTGCCATAATTTTTGTACATTATTTTTCTCATCAGGGAACATCTTATCTGCCCAAGATTGTGTCGCCACCGCCGCAATACACCAAACAATTGCATTATTTAATTGCCTTTCTTTAAATAAAGGTCGCGATAAGCGGGATATCTTAGCTGTTATTTCTAATTTTTTAGCAACGATATCGTTTCTTTCTTCGTAACTACCTAACATTAAAAAAGCCGCATCTTTTTTCGCATATTGATCAAATATTTCTTTATTCCAATAAGGACTTTTTTTTAACTCTTCTTCCGTTAAATATTTAAGTTGTAATTGTTTTATTTCTTCATCACTATAATCGATATAGATATCTTTTATTCCTTTTTTATAAGCTTTTTGAACCAATATCCTTATAAATTCATAACTTTCAATTGGACAAGATATTAACAATGGTTGATTTTTTTTAACATTTAAACAACCATCTAATAGTAAATCTGCATATTTTTCTAACATTTTATCCCTCCATTATTATTATGGCTTAAAATTTTATAAATATTGACATTATTTTTATGGTGAGATAAAATTATTTTAGAAAAAATAAAATTTGTTGCAATAAAACTTTAATTTATTGCATTATCTTAATGAGAGGAGTAAAAAAATGGAACTAGATAACTACTTAGAAAGAATTTCTTTAAACGATAGCGAAGCATTTAACGCGTTATATAATCTAGTTAATACTAATGTTTATAGTTTTGCTTTAAGTATTTTAAAAAATCACGATGATGCTTTAGATGTCGTTCAAGAAACATTCATATCGATTTACCACAATGCTTACCGTTATCAGAATCAAGGTAAACCGATGGCTTGGATTTTAACGATTACTAAGAATCTAGCTTATATGAAAATAAGAAGCAACAAAAAAGAAGTTGATATTACTAATATCGAATTTAAAACCAATGATAATTATGATAAAATTTTAATTAATTACTTATTAGAAAACTTAAATGATTTAGAAAGACAAATAATTGTCTTACACAGTTTGAATGGATTTAAATTTCATGAGATTGCCGATATTTTAGATTTAAAATTAACTACTACTCTCTCGAAATATCACCGCGCAATCAAAAAATTAAAAGAACTTATGAAGGAGGAACAATGAAAAATATCGAAAATAAAATTAATACGGCTTTTCATAATATTAACCTTCCCGAGTTCGATACTAAAAAATTAAACGAAAAGAAAGGAATTGTTTATATGGAAAGTAAGAAAAAAAACATGTTACCTTATTTGGTAACCGCTTGTACTTTAGTATTTTGTTTATTAGTGGGGTTTGGGGTTTATAATAATAATTTTAAAGTTGCTTCAAAAATCGGAATCGATGTTAATCCAAGTATCGAATTAACAATCAATCGAAAAAATAAAGTTATCGATGTCTTCGCCAATAATGATGATGGTAATAAGATTTTAAATAATATGGATTTAAAAGGTAGTGATATGAATGTAGCTATTAATGCTTTAATTGGATCGATGGTCAAAAATGGCTATATCGATGAATTAGCTAATTCAATTCTGATTTCTGTCGAAGGAAATAGTGATGAAGAAAATGAAAAATTACGCCAAGAAATTGTCAACGAATTAAATGCTTATCTAGTTAATAATAACTTCTCGATTGTCAGTCAAACGGTATCTAATGAAGCAGAATTAGAAAGTATTGCTAATGAATATAATATTTCTTTAGGCAAAGCACAATTAATTAAAGATATTATTGCTAACAATAATTTATTAACTTACGATCAACTAGCTAATTTATCAATTAATGAATTAAATTTAATTGCCAGCAATAATGATAACATTAAAGTTGAAGGAAGCGCTAGTGATAAAGCTTATATTGGCTATGATAAAGCTAAAGAAATTGCTTTAGAACATGCCGGAGTAACTGATGTTACTAATTATCAAGTGGAAATGGATTATGATGAAGTAATTGTCTATGAAATTGAATTTAGAGCCAATAATACTAAATATGAATATGAAATTAATGCTACTAATGGCGATATCATGGAATATGATATTGATAGTCATAGTAATGTAAATAATAATAATAATAACAATAGTAATACAACTATTACTCGTGACGAAGCCAGAGAAATTGCTTTAAACCATGCTGGCATTACTGGTAACATAACTAATTATAAAATCGAACTAGATGACAATTCTTATGAAATTGAATTTAGATATAACAATCGAGAATATGATTATGATATTAGTTTTACTGGTGAAATATTAAAATATTCTACCGATAATGATTATGATGACGATGATTACAATCAAGCTCATGCTACTATTACTCGTGATGAAGCAAGAGAAATTGCTCTCAATCATGCTGGGGTAACTGATGTAACTAATTATAAAATCGAATTAGATGATAATAAATATGAAATTGAATTTAGGGTTGATTATTTAGAATATGAATATGAAATCAATGCTACAACTGGTCAAATAATTAGTTATGAAATCGATGACTAAAGGTGATTAAACAGTCACCTTTTTTATTTTTAACTAAAATTATTTGTCTAACGCATGTTATATTTCATATTCAATATTTTTTAAAATAGTTAATTTATTGTTGACTTATTTTTAAAATTAATTTATAATTAACTACAGAGATATATTTAATAATTAGGTGTTTTACTCCATTAACAATATTATCTTTTAGTTTTTTGATTTTATTGTTTAAGGAGGTGATTTCTATGGTTAAAAAAACTATAGAAAGGATTAATTCCAATGGAATTAATTATTTTTATAACTATTGTATTATATACAATCATAGTCCTTAAAAAGGACTAATCTTAAACGAAAACACCGAATCATCTTTTGAAACGGTGTTTTCTTTAGATAGAAAAATTTAGAGTAAAACATCTAACACGCGAATATTAAATGTATCTCTTTTTTTATTATATGAGTTTTCCTCATCTACGTACATTTTACTATAAATTAATTTATCTGTCAACTACCGTTCATTCATATTAATATTTTATCCATATTCATTATAACATCCATTAATATTTTTCGCAATAAAAACACCAATCGTCATAACATATTTAATTCGTAGTTGACTTTTGTCTATAATTAACTATAGAGATATATTTGAGTTTTAGTGTTTTACTATGTTTTAAAAAAAAGTGGGATTACGAATAAATCTTATGAAAGAAAACTATTTTGTGGAATTACTTATAGCTTTTGCCCTAATTATTTTTTACGCAATCCCAATTCTTAAAAAAAATTAGCCTTTCAGAAAAATATCGAATTAACTTTTGAAACAGTGTTTTCTTTAAACTAAAAACTTTAGAGTAAAATATCTAACACTCCAATATTAAATGTATCTCTTTTTTATTATATGATGATTTCTCATCTACATACATTTTACTATAAATTAACTTGATTGTCAATTAATTACAAATTATTTTTATATAATTTAATTATAAAAGTACTTCCTATATTTTCTTTTGTTTCAACTTCGATTATACCTTGTTGTAAATTGATAATTTTTTTGGACATATTAAGACCAATACCAATACTATCTTTATTGTCACTACCTTTATAAAATCTTTCAAAGATATGTTTTAAATCTTTTTTAGAAATTCCTTTGCCATTATCAGTTATTCTTATTTCTAAATAAAGAGGATTATTTTTAGAAGTGATGATGATTTTATCTTTAGTATGTTCACAAGCATTTTTGATAATATTTAATATAGCTTCTTTTGTCCAATTAATATCAACTAAAACAGTATCATTTGATAAATTAAGTTCTAAATCGATTGCTTTTAAATCTAAGGATACTTTAATTGGTTCGATTGCTTTATTAATTAAATCTTTAATTTTAATTTTTTCTTTTTTTAGCTTGACTGTGCCGCTATCAAGTCTCGACATTTTAAGTAAACTAATAACCAACCATTCGATTCTTTCAATTTGATTTTTATTTTTAAGTAGAAATTCTTTTCTGATTTTTTCATCCTTTTCATTAGTTAAAATATCATTAATCATATACATACTAGTTAAAGGGGTTTTAATCTGATGGGATATATCTTCTAAAGTTTCTTCTAAATATTTTTTATCTTTAGTTAATAATTCACTTTGTTCTTTTAATTTATCAGTCATTTTATAAACATCTTTTTTTAAATTACTAATATCTCCTTCGCAATATTCTTTAATGTTAAGGGAATAATCACCGTTTAAAATATTATTCATATATTGATCGATTTTTTTGATTTTTTGATACATATTATAAATAAAAATAAAATTAATTATCAGTAAAACTAAATAAA
>CALVVP010000009.1 GCA_944363895.1 uncultured Bacilli bacterium
ATTATTTAGTTGAACATAAATGTTTACCAGAAGAAGAAATTGAAAACGAAGAAACTTTAGAAGATTTAAAAGCTAAGGCTAAAGAGTTAAAAATTAAAGGTTATACTAAAATGACTAAAGAAGAATTGAAAGATGCTATTGAAAAAACCAAGGAGTAAAATCTTTGGTTTTTTAACATTTTAACAAAAATTTTACAAATAACAGAATAAAACTTCAACAAATAACCGAATAAAATATCGATAAATAACCGATTGTTTGTTTAAAAACTAGCATATTATAGGAAAAATCTAGATTTCGTGTAAAAAATATTGAATAAAAATCTAGATTTGGTGTATAATATTGATAGGAGGAATTATAATGCAAAGAAAAATATATAACCAATTATTAGAATGGAAAGAAAACAGCAATGGGCATACTGCCTTATTAATTGATGGTGCAAGAAGAGTTGGAAAAAGTTATATTGTTGAACAATTTGCTAAAAACAATTATAAAAGTTATATTTTATTGGATTTTAATCGTGTCCCAGAAGATATAAAAAAATTATTTGATTTATATTTAGATGATTTAGATAACTTATTTTTGTATTTAGCTAATTATTATAACGTGAATTTATATTCAAGAGATAGTTTGATTATTTTTGATGAAGTTCAACTTTATCCGCGTGCGAGATCGGCTATTAAATATTTAGTTGCCGATGGTCGTTATGATTATATCGAAACTGGTTCTTTAGTATCAATTAAAGAAAATGTGAAAGATATTTTAATACCTTCTGAAGAACAGCATATTACAATGCATCCAATGGATTTTGAAGAGTTTATGTGGGCTTTAAATAATCATAATTTAATGGAATTAATTAAAAAATGTTTTAAAGAAAAAAAACCATTAGGTAATTCATTGCATCGTAAAGCTATGGATTATTTTCGTCAATACTTAGTAGTTGGAGGAATGCCACAGGTGGTGTCTGAATATGTCAAAGATAAAAATTTTAACAATATTGATCAAATTAAAAGAAATATTTTAAACTTATATCGTGATGATATAAGAAAATATGCTAAAAACTATAGTTTAAAAGTAGAGAGTATTTTTGATTCAATACCACGAGAATTGCAAAAACACGAAAAAAAGTTTAAAATAACCTCATTAGATAAGGATGCTAGGTTTCGTGAATATGAAGATGCAATGTTTTGGCTATCAGATGCTATGATAATAAACCAATGTTTTAATGCAACTGAACCTAGTGTTGGCTTGAAATTAAAATCAACAAATACATCTTTAAAATGCTATATGGCAGACACAGGTCTATTAATATCGCATTCATTTGATGAACATGGAATTGTTAATGAGGAAATATATAAAAAAATATTATTTGATAAATTAGAGTTTAACAGTGGGATGATTATTGAAAATATTGTTGCCCAAATGTTAGTTGCTAGTGGTCATAAATTATATTTTTATTCTAGAAATTCTAAAAATAGGGATGAGCGAATGAAAATTGATTTTTTAATTACTAAACAGAATATAACTAATCGTCATAATATTTGTCCAATTGAAGTTAAATCAGGTAGTAATTATACTTTGAATTCATTAAATAAATTTATAAAAAAGTATTCTAATGAAATTGGTACTTCTTATATTATCCATACTAAAGATTATAAAGAAGTTGATGGAATTATTTATCTTCCGCTATATATGACACCATTGCTTTAATTTAAAGATAAATAACCATTTTGAAAGCAATTTGTAATTATGTTTATAAATAAAAGATAGTATTTATATCGTTTTAATTAATGGTTTGAAAAACTAGTTTTATTCTTATTATCGAATAGAGTTAATTTCAAAAATTTTAGCTTACTACTATCTAATTAGACTAAAATGTGATAAAATAGTATTTGTAGAAAAATGGTGATGTTATGGGACGTATTATAGCTTTAGTTAATCAAAAAGGTGGAGTTGGTAAAACAACCACTAGTATAAATTTATCTGCATCTTTAGGCGTATTGGGTAAAAAAGTTTTATTAGTTGATTTAGATAGCCAAGGAAATAGTACAACTGGTGTAGGAATAAGTAAAAGCTCCCATGAAAAAACAATATATGATTTGATTGTCGATCGAGCTACTTTAGATGAAGTTATTATTAAAACGAAATTTAAAAATTTATATATTATGCCAGCATCAATTAATTTAGCTGGTGCTGATATTGAACTAATGGAAAGAAGTCGAGTTGACCATAGTTTTAATAAATCAGGACAATTAAAAAAATACTTAGATGTTGCGAAAGAAAAATTTGATTATATTATAATTGATTGTCCACCTTCTTTAGGAATATTAACGACTAATGCTTTGGCAGCAGCTAATTCAGTCATTATCCCTGTACAGTGTGAATTTTTCGCTTTAGAAGGAATAATGCAATTACTACATTCAATTTTACTCATTCAAAAAGATTTAAATCCAACATTAGATATCGAAGGTGTTTTACTAACAATGTTAGATAGTAGAACCATTTTAGGATTAGAAGTAGTTGAAGAAATTAAGGCTTATTTTAAAGAAAAAGTATACGATACAATTATTCCAAGATTAATAAAAATATCGGAAGCACCAAGCCATGGCAAACCAATATTAGCTTATGACCCGAAAAATCGTGGAACTGTCGCATATCTTAATTTGGCTAAAGAGGTGATTGATCACAATGGAAACTAAAAAAAGAGCTTTAGGTAGAGGATTAGAACAATTATTTAATAGTGAAAACTTAGACTATAACAGTTTTGAAAAACAAATATATGAAACAGCAAGTCACGATGAAATAATTGAATTAAATTTAGATGAAATTAGACCGAATCCTTATCAACCAAGAAAAATATTTAAAGAAGAATCATTAAAAGAATTAGCAGAGTCAATTAAAGAAAATGGTGTTTTTCAACCAATAATCGTTAAAAAAAGTATTAAAGGTTATGATTTAGTAGCTGGAGAAAGAAGATTTAGAGCGTCTAAATTAGCTGGTAAAACGACAATACCAGCGATAATAAGAGATTTTTCCGAAAATCAAATGATCGAAATAGCTTTACTAGAAAATTTACAAAGAGAAAATTTAAATGTCATTGAAGAAGCTTTAGCATATAAATCAATGATTGAAAAATTGAATTTAACGCAAGAAGAATTAAGTAAAAAAGTAAGTAAAAGTAGAAGTCATATTACGAATATTTTAGGATTATTAAGATTACCTAGCGAGATACAAAAAATGTTAATCAACAATGAATTGACAATGGGACATGCTAGAGTTTTAAGTAAATTAGAAAACGAAGAAAAAATGTTAGAATATGCGAAAATGATTGTCGAAAACAAACTTCCGGTTAGAGAGATTGAAGAAGTTACCGTTGAAGAGGAAAGAAAGAATAAAATAAAAAAACCAGTTAAAGAAATAAATAAAGATTATAAATATGTCGAAGATTTACTAAGAGAAAAATTAGATACTAAAGTAAAAGTAAAAGATAAAAAAATCGAAATAAATTTTACTAATATTGCTGATTTGAATCGTATTTTAGAAATATTAAATGTAAGAGAGTGATTATATGGAACAATTTTTAGAAGTATTTTTATCACCTAAAGTTATCGGTCCAATTATAACAATAATAGTTGTCTTTGTTTTTTATAAAATTTTAAATCGGATTATTAAAAAAATATTTAATTTTAAAACTAAAAAAATAAAGCACAACAAACAATTAACTTTAATGAATTTTTTTATCAATGTCGCTAGAGTAATTTGTTTAATTATCGCGGCAGTTATAATATTAGGTATTTATGGTGTTGAGACGAGTGCTATTATTACCTCTTTAGGAGCTGTGACAGTAGTATTAGGGTTAGCTTTTCAAGATTTATTGAAAGACTTTATAGCTGGTATTTCTTTTATCTTTGAAGATAGTTATAATGTCGGTGATTGGGTCACAATCAATGGTTTTCAGGGTGAAGTGGTTAGTTTAGGAATGAAAACAACCAGAATTAAAGCTTATGAAGGACAAATATTGGTAATCAATAATGGCGCTATTACGGAAGTGATTAATCATAATGCTGCTAATTCTTTAGCTATTGTTGATGTACGCATTTCTTATGAAGCTGATACGGAAAAAGTAGAAGAAATATTAAATAATCTATGTTTAAGATTACAAAATGAATTAGATAAACTAACCGGAGAAATCCAATTATTGGGCATCCAAGAATTAAGTGAAAATGCGTTAGTTTTTAGAATTACTGCAGAAGTTGCAGCTGGTGAACAATATGCTATTCAAAGAGAAATCAGAAAACAAGTCAAATTAGAACTTGATAAACATAAAATAAAAGTACCTTATAATCAATTGGTGGTTCATAATGAAAGAGTATAAATTGGGAAGTATTGTCACCATGAAAAAAGAGCATCCTTGTGGTAACAATGAATTTGAAATTGTAAGAGTAGGAGCCGATATTAAAATAAAGTGTTGTAAATGTAATCGAACAATTATGTTACCTCGGATCGAATTTAATAAAAAACTAAAAAAAGTAATTAGTTTATAGGAGGCATTATGGCTAAAAAGAAAAAAGACAAAAAGAAAAAATTACTATCGCCGATTACTACGATGATATTACTGATATTTATTGCTTTAATAACTAGTAGTTGGTTAGCAATTTTAAATGTTGATAGCACGCAAACTACAATTCAAAATGGTATTTTGGAAACTTCGATTGTCGTCGTTCAAAATATTTTCTCTAAAGAGGGAATAATTTATTTCTTTAGTAATATCATAACTAATTTTAATTTGTTGCAGCCATTTGTATTATTAATTTTATCTTTGATGGCAGTTAGTATTGCTAAAAGTAGTGGCTTATTAAAACATTTATTTTCACCATTAAAAAAATTAAAACCACAAGTTTTAACATTTATTGTTATTTTTATAAGTGTTATATCAACCATTATCGGTGATTATAGTTATATTATTTTATTACCTTTAGTAGCTGTTTTATATCAATATGTCAATAAGAGTCCTGTTTTAGGTGTACTTACCGTTTTTATCGGGATTACTTTAGGATATGGAACAGGCATCTTTTATAATTATAATGATTATGCCTTGGGAATGTTGACAGAAGCTGCCGCAATTGTCGATGTTGATTCATCATATAAATTTAGTCTTTATTCTAATCTTTATATAATGATAGCTAGTACAATTGCAATAAGTTTTATTCTAACCGCTTTAATTGAGAAATATTTAAGTAAAAAGGTAAGTGTTACTGAAAAATATGACGATGAAATTATTACATCTGATAAATCGTTAATGGGAAGTTTAATTACTTTAGCGCTTTGTTTAGTAGGTGTTTTTCTCTTAATTAAACCGGGAGGAATTTTGTTAGATGAAACACAAACTCATTATGTAGCAAAATTGTTTAGTCCCAATTCACCTTTTAATTTAGCGTTTATGTTTATAGTGTTATTTATTGTTACTTTAGTAAGTTTAGTTTATGGAATATTAAGTAAAAACTTTAAAAATAATCATGATTTTAGCTGGGGATTTACTAAAGAATTTAATAATATCGGTTATTTATTTGTCTTAATGTTTTTAGCATCAATTTTAATCGGTATTATCGATTGGACTAATTTGGGTGTCGTAATAGCTAATCAATTAATCTATTTAATCAGTTTATTTGATTTTACTGGTATGTTGTTGATTATCATAACATTTATTTTCATTGTTTTAATGAGTATTTTAATACCAGGAAGCATTGAAAAATGGGCTTTAATTTCGCCAATTTTAGTACCTTTATTTATGCGAGGTAATTTAACACCTGATTTTGCGCAATTTGTTTTTAAAGCTGCTGATAGTGTCGGTAAAATTATAACACCATTATTTATTTATTTTGTTGTTATGCTTGGCTTTATTCAAAAATATAACACTAACGAAAATAAAATAACTTTATTTAATACCATGAAATTAATTTGGCCAATTATTTTGACAATGATTATTTTTTGGTTATTAATTTTAATTGTTTGGTATGTAGCTGGTCTTCCTTTAGGAATTGATACTTTAGCAACAATGTAAATAAAATCAATTATTTAATTTCAACTTTGAAATTGATAATTGATTTTTCTATTGTTTAAAATTTAATAAAATGATATACTATATTAGTATTTGAGGTGATTTTATGGCATTAACAGCAGGTATTGTAGGATTACCTAATGTCGGGAAAAGTACTTTATTTAATGCAATAACTAAAAAAAATATTTTAGCTGCTAATTATCCTTTTGCAACAATCGAACCTAATGTTGGTGTGGTTATTGTACCAGATAAAAGATTAGATTTTTTAAATGAATTATATCAACCTAAAAGTTTAGTGCCGACAACTTTTGAATTTACCGATATTGCTGGACTTGTTAGTGGTGCTTCTCATGGCGAAGGTTTAGGTAATAAATTTTTGTCGCATATTCGGGAAGTTGATGCGATAGTTGAGGTAGTTAGATGTTTTGAAGATAAAAATATTATTCATGTTGAAGAAACTGTCGATCCAATTAGAGATATCGAAATCATCAATGTTGAACTTATTTTAGCTGATTTAGAAGTAGTAGAAAATAGATTAAATCGTGTTGAAAAAAAAGCTATTATGTCAAAAGATAAAGAAGGTTTAAAGGAAGTTGAATTGTTAAATAAAATAAAAGAAAATTTGCTTAAAAATTTTCCAATTAGAAGAATGGAACTAAATGAAGAAGAATTAAAAATAATTAAACCATTTAATTTTTTAACTATAAAACCCATCATTTATATGGCTAATGTCAGTGAAGAAGATTTACTTGATAAAAATAATCCATTTGTTTTACAAGTTGAAGGATATGCTGAAGGGGAAAACGCCAAAGTGATTAAAGTATGTGCGAAAATGGAATCAGAATTAAGTGATTTAGATGAAGAAGAAAAGACTTTATTTTTAAATGATTTAGGAATTGAAGAAAGTGGTTTAGATAAATTAATTAAAGCCACTTATGCTTTATTAGGTTTACAAACTTTCTTTACGGCGGGAACTGATGAAGTAAGAGCTTGGACATTTAAAAAAGGTATGAAAGCTCCTGAATGTGCTGGAATTATTCATACCGATTTTGAGAAAGGTTTTATTAGAGCTGAAGTATTTAGTTATTATGCTTTAGAAAAATATGGTAGTGAAAAAGCGGTAAAAGAAGCTGGTAAAGTAAGACTAGAAGGTAAAGATTATTTAATGCAAGATGGTGATATTTGTTATTTTAGATTTAATGTTTAATAATAATTGTAAAAAATAAATCTAAAATGAATAAAATAATTAGAATATAAGTAAAATATTTAGGTATTTTACTTATTATTTTATCGAAAAAAGGTTTAATAAAATGAACAATAATACTACATAAACCCCAAATGATTCCCATTTCTAAAGCCGTATATTTTCCAATATTAAATTTATAATCACTATAATCCCAAAAACTATAATTAAATATCCATTCGATTAAATAACCACCAATTGCTTCAATGATAGATAGTAAAATAGCTGATGTGATAAATAAAATTAAAATTCTTATAATTTTATTAGTTTTAATTTTGCTTATTAAATTATTAATCAACAATATTATTACAACTCCGATTCCATAAATTGGTGTCCACCAACCTAATAAAATTCCACTATTACCATTATAATAAATGAAACTTTCGATTATATGACCAATAATAGAAAAGATAAAGAAATAATTTAAATAATACATATTATTCACCTTTTATTAGTTTGAACAAATATTAAAAAAATATTGCTTATAATGCATATGTTTAAATAAGTGGTTTGTTTGAAAATGTTATGAATAATATTTAATATTCAATTGAAAAATGATATAATATAGATAATGAAAAGTAGGTGCTAACAATGAAAAAATATCCAATAAAAATTGCTTGTCGCGATTTTAACTTTTTAGAAGCTACTTTTAACATTAAAGGTACACGTCCTAAAAGAATGGTGATTGATAATAAAGGAAATAAAGCCATCTTTAAATATGAAGGTATAGGTTATATGTCAACTGAATCTTGTTCTGAAAAATTATGTTATGAAATTGCTAAAGTACTTGGATACAATTGCGCTAGAATAGATTTAGCAAAAGATGATAATGGAACATTAGGAATCTTGAATTATTTATTTGTTGATACAAGCAAAGAGGAACATATTGATGCAGTATCTTACTTAAGTAAATATAATAATGAAAGACCTTTATTTTATACAATTTCAAACATAAAAAAGACATTAGATGATTTGAACAGTGATTTATTTGCTCAATTTGTGAAAATAATGATTTTTGATGCTTTAGTAGGCGAACAAGATAGACATGAAGAAAATTGGGGGATAAGAAAAATTGATGATAAATATGAATTGTCACCTTTATATGATAATGGCGATAGTTTATTAGCAAACTTTAAAAATGAAGAGTTCGCTCAAAAATATTATAGTGGAATAAAAGATTTTGACTCTTATATAAAGAAAAGTAAAACTTTAATATACAAGGAAGACAATAAAAATAAGTATAAACATTTTGAATTAATTGAATATTTAAATGATAAATATCATGATATTGTACAAAAAGAAATAAAAAAATTGGAAAATTTAACTGATGATAAAATTTATAAAATAGTGAAAAATATTCCTAATAATTTGTTGACTAGTATTCATAAAAAATATATAATACTTTATTTAAAAAAAAGAAGAGATTTGTTGTTAAATTTTAAGTGAATAAGGTGATAAAATGAATAAAGAAATGTGGCTTATTTGGAAACAGCCTGTAACGAGAAGAAGATATAAAATTGGAATTTTAAAATATGATGGTAATAAATATATTTTTGAATATATAAACCCAGAATTAAATGATGCTAAAAAAGAAGGATTTAAATATTTTCCTGGTTTTGATTATATTGATAAAGTTTATGAAAGTGAGAAATTGTTTGCTAATATTGCAACACGATTACCTAATCCTAAAAGACCGGATTATTTAGAAATTTTAAATGCTTATAATTTAGATAGAGATTCTTCTGAATTTGAAATTTTAAAAGCTACTAAAGGAAGGTTAATTACTGATAATTATGAATTTGTTCCTTCTTTTGATACTAATAAAATAGAGTTTGACATTGCTGGTACTAGACATTGTAAAGATGTAAAAAAATGTATGGATATAATTAATATTAATGATAGACTTGTATTAAAATTAGAACCAGAAAATGAGTATGATGAAAATGCTATTAAAATTATTTTACCTAAAAAAGGAAAAGAATATCATTTAGGATATGTTCCTAGATATTATGCTAAATATTTGGCTGATTTACTTAAAAATAATGTCGAATATTCGGCAATGGTTCAAAGTTTGAAGTTTGAAAGTAAATTTAGTGATGAAGATATTAATGTGTTTGTAAAATTAATTTTTAATTAAACTATTTACTTTTTTAGCTTAGTTTGTTATAATCTATAGCGAGTAATTATTTACTCCTTGCTTTTTAATTAAAAGCCAATAGTCCATAAGGAGGTGGGAAAATGCGTAAATATGAAATTATGTTTATAGCTAGACCAACTTTATCTGAAGAAGAAAAGAAAAATGTGATTGCTAAATTTTCTAAAATTTTAACAGATAATAAAGCTACTATAACTAGTGAAAAAGAT
>CALVVP010000010.1 GCA_944363895.1 uncultured Bacilli bacterium
ACTTTAGATATTTTGGGATATAAAGCGCCTAAATTAATAAGTTATTCTTATGTTTTATTAGATGGCGATAAAATGAGTACATCTAATGGTACTTTGGTTTTAGTAACTGATTTTATTAAAGCTTTAAGAGAAAAAATAAAAAAAGAGTTTGAAAATAGAAACTTAGAATGTAGTAAAGAAACTTTAAAAATATTAACTAATGCTTGTATCAAATATACGATGCTTAATGTATCAAGAAATAAAATCGTTAATTTTAATTTCGATAATGCCACTAGTTTTACAGGCGAGTCAGCTATTTATATTTTATATAGTATTGTTAGAATTAATTCGATTTTAAGAAATAATGAATATCAAAATATAGACATTAAACTAACTGACGAATTAGAATATCAAATTGTTAAAGATTTAATTGAATTTCCTAATTTAGTTAATGATTTATTAGCAACTAGTGAACCAGTACTACTAACTAAATATATCTTTAATTTAACGCAAAAGTTCTCATCTTATTATGAGAAAGTCAATATTAGTAATATCACAGATAAGCAAATTAAAAATTCTAAATTATTATTATTAGAAGCAATAAAAATAGTTTTAACTAATGGTTTAAGTATTTTAGGAATTAAAACAATCGAAAAAATGTAAGGAGGTATTATGATGTGTGATGATTATGTTGTTTTCGATATTGAAACAACGGGATTAAACAAAGACTGCGATTATATAATAGAAATAGGTGCTTTAAAATATAAAAATAATGTTTTAGTTGATGAATTTAATTATTTAGTTAATCCTCAAATTAAATTACCGGAAATTATTACAAATATTACCGGAATCAAAGATGAAGATTTAGTTAATCAAGATACAATTGATGTTGTTTTACCTAAATTTATTAACTTTATCGAAGATCTACCTTTGATTGCGCATAATAATGAATTTGATTTAGGATTTATTAATAAAAATATTAAAGACTTAAACTTAAACAAACTAAATAATAAAAATATCGATACTTTAGCTTTAGCGCGTATCTACTTACCGCAAATGTATAATTACAAATTAGAAACATTAAAAAAATACTTTAATATCAAACAAGTATCGCATCGAGCAATCGGCGATTGTTATACAACTAATTATGTTTATCAAGAATGTAAAAAAAGAGCAATTATCCATAATTAAAAAGTTTATTCAAAGATAAGCTTTTTATTATCCTTAAATTTATAAATAACTTTCCTGATAACATAGTAGTAATATCTTTACTTTTCAAGCAAATTTCGATATAATGATAATGGTGTTAGGGTATGGATGAAAGATTAATTTGGTTACTTGGGGATAAATTAGAAATAATTAAAAATAAAATTATTTTAATAATTGGTTTAGGTGGAGTAGGAAGTTATGCTTTAGAAACCTTAGCTAGAACATATTTTAATAAATTGATTATTGTCGATAATGATACAATTGATATTACCAATTTAAACCGACAATTAATGAGTAATATCGATAATATTGGTAAATACAAAACTGATGTTTGGGAAGAAAGAATAAAAAAAATAAATCCTAATTGCAATGTTATTAAGATAACAGAATTTATTACTAAAGATAATTTAGCTGATTTGTTTAAAGAGAAAATTGATTATGTTATCGATGCTTGTGATACATTAGAAACCAAAAAAGAAATCATTAAATATTGTTTACAAAATAAAATAAAGTTTATTTCTTCTTTAGGGATGGCTAATCGTATCGATGCTAGTAAGGTAAAATTTTGCTATTTAGATAAGACCGCTTATGATCCTTTAGCTAAAAAGTTAAGATTATTGTTAAGAAAAGAAAATATTAAAGGTAAAATTCCGGTTATTTATAGCGAAGAAATCCCGATAAAAAATGCAAAATTAGGTTCAATTGCTCATGTTCCAGCGATAGCAGGATTGCTATGTACTAATTACATTATCAATGATATTATAAAAGGAGTTAATTATGAATAAATTAAAAAATATTATCAAAAATCTAAGTGGTAATGTATTGGGAATCGGTTTAGATGAAGATTTTACTAATTTAATCGAAAAAAATGACAAAATTATCGAATGTAATTTATTGAATTCTTATACGAAAGGTAAATTTAAAAAAAGTTTTTTTAAAAAAACAATTAGGATAAAAAAGATAAGAAAAGTTTTTAAGAAAAAAAGAGTTGATTACATCATTTGTAATTATGATGAAATAAAAGATTATCTTAATACTTTCGTCAAAGATAGTATTTATATTAATAAAGGTAAACTATATTTTTATGGTGATATTGATTTTGAATTATTAAAATTAAAATATGGTCGTTACAATACGAAAATTAATTTAATCGACAAAAAAACAATCGAAATTGATAACAGTTTAGCTAAAAACAGCTTTTTAAAAGATAACTATTATCGATTTATCGATTTCAAAAATCATTTAATTGAAATTATTGGCGATATATTAATGAATTAAGGAGGAATTTATGAAGAAGGGATTCACATTAGCAGAATTATTAGGTGTAATTGTTTTGTTAGGCGCTATTATGTTAATAGTTGTGCCATTAGTAAGTAATTCGATGAAAGATTCTGAGGAAGAATTATATAATGATCAAATTGAAAGTATTAAATTATCTTTAGAGTTATGGATGAGTTATAATCAAAGTCCCAATATAGGGGAAACTATAACTTTGTCTTTAAGTCAATTAAAAGAAGCAGGGTTTGTTGAATTCGATATTACAAATCCAATAACTAAAGAACTATTTCCTAATGATATGGTTTTAAAAATTATCAACAATAATGGTATTATCGAATATGAAGTTACCGAAAATGGCGATAATAAAAATGACTATAATTTAATTCCTAGTATGAGAATTAATGGTAACACTTTAGAATATGTGGAAATTAATAGTACTTATGATGATTTAGGAGTAACATCTGTCGATAGTAACGGTAATGTCTTATCTAATTCAGTCGTTTCAACCGTTCCAACCTTAGATGTATCGCAAAAAGGAACTTATTTACGAAGTTATACTATTAATAGTGGTGTTTATACAAATACGGTATATCGGACAATTGTTGTAAGAGATACTACCGGACCAGTTATTGCATATCCTGGCGATTTAACCTTAACTTTAAGTCAGGTAAATAGTTATGATTTTAAATCAGATATCACAGTTACGGATAATAGTGGCGATGAAGTTGAAGTAACAGTAACTGATAATATAAATGCTATAGCTGGCAGTTATACCGTTGAATATAAAGCAACTGATTCTTCAGGAAATGTAACAACTAAATTAAGAAAGGTTGTCGTAACAGAATAGGAGTAAGACTTATGTATTTAAAAGCAATTAGGGCACATGGATTTAAATCATTTGCTGATAAAACTTTGATTGAACTAGATAATCAAATAACCGGGATTGTTGGACCTAATGGTAGTGGGAAGAGTAATGTTGTCGATGCCATTCGTTGGGTTTTAGGGGAACAGTCAGTTAAGTCTTTAAGAGGCGATGGCAATATGACTGATGTCATTTTTTCGGGCAGTAAATCAAGAAATGCTTCCAATGTCGCATCGGTCACTTTAGTTTTAGATAATACCGATAAATATTTTCCTTTAGATTTTAACGAAATAGCTATCAAAAGAAGAGTTTATCGCGATGGCACTAACGAATATTTTTTAAACAACGAAAAAGTAAGACTTAAAGATATTACTAATATTTTATTAGATAGTGGAATGGCCAAAGAAAGCTTTAATATTATTTCCCAAGGTAAAATTGAAGAAATATTATCGAATAAACCTGATGAACGAAGAATTATTTTTGAAGAAGCGGCTGGAGTTTTAAAATATAAAAGAAGAAAAGAAGACGCCTTAAGAAAACTAGATAAAACTCACAATAATATGGCCAGAGTTAATGATATCATTAACGAATTAGAAAATAGAATTGAACCTTTAAGAATACAAAAGGACCAAGCCTTAAAATATAATATGTTAACTGAAGATTTAAAATCAGTTGAAGTGGCTTTAATCGTTAATGATATTACTAATTTGAACTTTGAATATCAACAAGACAAAAATAAAATCGATTCTTTACAATTAGAAATATCTAAATTAAATACTAATAATAGTGTTGGTGAAGCTAAAGTAATCGAATATAAAAAAAATATTGCTGATTTAGAAAGTGAAATAAAAAAATATCAAGATTATTTAATCAAATTGACTAGTGATGTCGAAAAAATAAATAGTCGTAAAGCTATCATTTTAGAACGGCAAAAATATACGGTTGCTGATAGTAAAATTCATGAAAGTTTAGTTTTATTGAAAGAAAAAGAATATAACTTAAATTTAGAAATATCTAAGCTAGCTAACGAAATAAAAAATACGGAATTAGATGGCGTTGAAATAGCTAAAAAAATAAGTATTGAAACTGATAAATTAAAAGAAATAAAAAATAATAAAACAAAGATTGAAAATGAATTACAAGAGAATATTCGTCAAGAGAATAATTTAAATTTAAAAATCGAATCATTAAGATATAGTATTGATAATAATAGCAGTTTACCAATTGCGGTAAAAAAAATATTAGAAAATCCTAAATTAAGAGGAATTCATAATATTATTGGTAATTTATTTGATGTTGATGAAAAATATTCTTTAGCTATCTCTACCGCTTTAGGAACAAGTGCTACTAACATTGTGATCGATAATGAATATATGGCAAAAGAAGCCATTAATTATTTAAAAGAAAATAAATTAGGCCGTGCTACCTTTTTCCCTTTAAATGTTATCAAACCTAAATATATCGATAACGAAACTTTAAATATCGTTAAAAACTTAAATGGTTATTTAGGAATAGCTAGTGATTTAATAAAATATGATAAAACTTATCAAAACATTATTTTAAATCAATTAGGTAATGTCTTAATAAGCGATAATATTGATAATGCAAATATTATTGCCAAAGCTATTAGTTACCGCTATCGCATTGTTACTTTAGATGGTGAATTGTTACATGTTGGTGGCTCTTTAACTGGTGGAACGATTGCTAAATCAAGGAATATTATCTTAGAAAAATATGAATTAGAAAAATTAATTAAAGAAGTTAATTTAACGATTGAAAATATTAAAAATATCGAAGAAAAAATTAATGAACTTGATAATCAATATCGTGCTTATGAAGACCGCCTTTATTTAATCAACAAAGAAAAAATCGGTAATAATCTTTTATTAGAAAATTATAAAAAAGAAATGATTAAAAAAGAAGAAGATTTAAAAACAACGACTTATGAAATAACGGGCAATAATAATATCTTATCGAATCAATTAGCTAGTGAAGAACAAGCTGTTTTAAAAGAATATTATGAAACTTTAGAAAAAAAAGAAAAAATAGAATTATATTTAAATAGTTTAAATAAAAGAAAAGAAGATTTAAATAGTGAACTATCAGATTATGAATTAATTATTAAAAAAGAAAATAGTTCTCTTAATGAAAAAAAAGAGGTTTTAAATCAATTAGAAATAACGGTTAATAGATTAGATGTTAAACTAGATAACTTATTAAATACTTTATCTGAGACCTATTCTTTGACATATGATGCCGCTAAAGCTAAATATAAATTAGAAATTGATGCATCATTGGCTCGCAATCAGGTCAATAATCTAAAACGACAAATTAAAGAAATTGGCATTGTTAATTTAGGAGCAATCGAAGAATTTGCAGAAGTTAATACGAGATATGAATTTTTACTTGGTCAAAGAGATGATTTAACTAATGCGGAAAATACTTTACTAGAAATTATCGATGAAATGGATAAAGTAATGGAAAAAGAATTTGTTAATACCTTTAAAATTATTAAAGATAACTTTACAACTACTTTTAAAGAATTGTTTAAAGGAGGAACAGCTGATTTAAAGCTAACTGATCCTAATAATATTTTAGAAACAGGAATCGAAATAGTAGCTAGCCCACCAGGTAAAAAATTAACGACGATTTCTTTGTTATCCGGTGGTGAGAAAACTTTTACTGCGATTAGTTTATTATTTGCGATTTTAAAATCTAAACCCGTTCCATTTTGTGTTTTAGATGAAGTGGAAGCTGCCTTAGATGATGTCAATGTCGATTCATTCGGTAAATATGTTCGATCATTAAAAGATAAAACGCAGTTTATTATTATTACCCATAAGAAGAAAACAATGGAATATGTCGATACATTATATGGCATTACGATGCAGGAATCTGGAGTTAGTAAATTAGTTAGTGTTAAATTAGAAGAAATTAATTAACTTGTTTTATAAAAGGGGTGTGTCTTTATGATGACTTGGGTGGACGAGCTTTGTAAGAGCCTAGTCCCATTTATATTAACTTATATAAAACCATTTATTATTACATTTTTATCAAGTAGGGCTATTGGTGGTATAGCTGAAGGATATGTTTTAAGCAAAAAATATAATCATAATTTAAAAACAACTAAAATAGTTACTGCTCGACCAATGGTAAAAGTTGAAAATAGTGTAGAAAAAATTGAACAAGAACCCGTTCCACAATTTGAAGATATGCCGCCCGAATTACTTTTGTTGGATGAAGAAACTAAAAAAAGTATTGTTGAAAGACAATTGTCAGATACAATTAAAGAATTTGTGACGACAATCGAAGAAAAAAGCAATAATCTTAATTTGTTTTTTATGTATGATAATTTACGTTCGTTAAAAGTTAATAAGGATATTGACTTTATTACGAAATGTTTTAAAGGTTGGGATGGCGTTTATTTTACTGATCGAAATGAAATTAGATTATCTAGGAATAGCAAAACAATATTCTTTCACGAATTATTTCATATGGCTACTACTTTTAAAAGATATGGTGTTTATTACTGCGGATTTGCTCAATATGGCGGCGGAAATAGTATGGTTGGAACCGGAATAAATGAAGGATATACTAATTTATTGGTTGAACACTATTTCGGTTTGAAACATAGATCATATAAAAAGGAAGTAAGAATAGCAAGACAGATAGAAGATATAATAGGCCGAGAAAAGATGGAACAATTATATTTTAAGGCGGATTTGCAAGAATTAATTGTTGAATTAAGTAAATATAGTTCATTAGATGAAGCATTAAATTTAGTTCAGTCAGTCGACTATATTAATTATGTAACCTTAAGCCATAGATGGGGAGTAATTCCTGTTAAAAAAGCTTATTTAGATAAAAGTGTTGCATTGGCTGAAGGAATTATCAGCAATATGACTAATACAAAAAATCAAACAGAAAATCAATATAATCAAAAAACAACTTAAATACTTGTTTCTATTTTATAAGTATGTTATAATTAAAAAGAGCCTAGAAACTCTCGCAGTTTGGAGGTTTTTTTATGTCAAGATTTATTTTTGTAACTGGTGGAGTAGTGTCAGGATTAGGTAAA
>CALVVP010000011.1 GCA_944363895.1 uncultured Bacilli bacterium
TTAGAGTTATACTCTTGGATAATTCATGTCCTTAATGCTTATTCTTAACTAGCCTTAACCAATTAAACATCAAACATTTAGGGCTCTCCCGGGCAGAATTGCCGTTGTTCGCGTTGTTGTTGTTCAAGTTATCAGACAAAATCAGTTATTGGACAAATTAATAAAAGAGTAAAAATATAAGTATAGATAGATATCATCTATACTACACTAATAATATAGCATTTTTTAATAGCAAAAGCAATATAATTGTTGCTTTTTTTGTTGCTAATTTGTCCAATAATATATAGAATAGCATTGAAAAGTTTGATTCGGCTTTTCAAATGGAAGGAAGTGTTTTATGAAACAAGATTTAAAAGAATTAATTTACTTAAGAGAGGAGGAAGCAATGAACTTGGAATTATCTTTAAATATGGTAAAAACTATGAAAAGATATTGGAATGAATTCAAAGACTATTGCAATAATAAAAATATATCTTATTATGATATTAACAAGCTACACTTATATCTTAAAGATAAATATAATTGTTTATTAACTAATAATATAACTTCTTTATCTAAGAAACAAAAAGAAGCTATTAAAGCAATGTTATTACTTGTAAATATAAATAATATATCGGAATATAAGGTAATTACATATAAAGATATAAATTTAAGCAATTATTATAAAGATGTACTCAATAATTATCTAGATTTTTGGAGAAATGTTAAAAACAATTCGGAAACTACTATAATTGATAAAAAAAGATATACAATATTATTTTTTGATTATTTAACAAAAAATAATATTGATAATTTAGCTAAATTAAACAAAAAAATAATACTAAAATATTTGGATTATGTTAAAGATGATATTTTAAGCAGAAAAATAGCGATATATTGGAATTTGAAATCAATATTTTTATATTTAAACGATAGTAATATATTAAAAAATTACTTTAATTTATTAATACCTATTACTAAAAGATATAAGCAAAAAAAGTTACATACCTATTTTTCTAAAGAAGATAGTGATGCAATTGTTAATGCTATTAAAGTTGAAGTAAATAATAATCCATGTGGTTATAGGAATTATGCAATGATTTTAATGATTGCTAGATTAGGCATAAGAAAAATTGATGTAATTAATTTAAAATGGGAAAATATTAATTGGCAAAATAATACTATTACTTTTATACAAAGTAAAACTAAAAAAATAAATACATTACCATTACCTAATGATGTTGGTGAAGCAATAATAGATTATATTAAATTAGAAAGACCAATTAAGATACGAGGAAATGATGATTATATATTTATAAGATCTTATTATCCACTGACTAAAATTAGTGAAAATTATTCATTTAACGAAATTATAAAAAGAGCATTAATTGAGTGTAATATACCACTAGATAAATACAAACAAAAAGGAACACATTCATTTAGACATACCATTGCAACAGAATTAATAAATGAACAAGTTCCTGTAAAAATTATAGCATCAATATTAGGTCATAACAATGTTAATTCAACAAAAACTTATTTGGAAGTTAATAAACAAAGTTTATCACTTTGTTTCATCGGAGAAGATTATGAATGAATTTCAAGGTATATTTAAAGACGAATTAAATAGTTTTGTTGAATATAAAATGAATAATGGCTTTAATTATAAGTCGATTATTAATAAATTGAAAAATTTTGATGAATATACTATAGAAGTTAATTTATCAAAAAAAGAATTAACCAAAGAATTATTAATAGAATATATTTATCATTATAAAAATATTAAAAGTTCTACCAAAGGATCAATTGTTAGTGCAATAAGACAATTTGCTATATATTTAAATATAATTGATATTCCCGCATTTGTTTTTCCTGAAAGTTATTTTGATAATAAAAGAAATTTTAAACCTTACATTTATTCAAAAGATGAAATCAAAAGATTATTTATTGCTATTGGCGATTGCAATTTAAAAAAATACCCTAAAAAACAAGAGCAGATAAGACTAATAATTTTATTGCTTGTTAAGACTGGAATGCGTATTGGAGAAGTGTTAACTATTAAAAGATGCAATATAGATTATGAAAACAATACAATATTATTAGAAAATACTAAAAATAATTGTGATAGATTAATAGTTATAAATGAAAAATTAAAGATTGATTTAAAAATATTTGATGAACAATATAATAAAAGTTATGAATATTATTTTGAAAATGGGAATAAAAAAACATATTCAGTTGGTTGTATTTATGCCATATTTAGGAAAATATTATTTAAAGCTAAAATTATGCATACTGATAATGGTCCAAGACTACACGATCTTCGCCATACTTTTTGCACAAATTCATTAAAACAAGCAATAGATAATAATATTGATTTAAATTCATTTATGCCCATATTAAGTGCTTATGTTGGTCATAAAGATTTAAATTCAACTTATAAATATTTACATTTAACTTATGAAGTATATGATGACATTAGAGAAAAAATTAAAGATATTATAACTATAGAAAGAGATATAAACTATGAAGAATTATAATTTTGCAGAATTATTAAATTATTATTTTAATAATTATTTAATAATACAAAAAAATATGAGTAATAATACTATAAAATCATATAAATTTACATTTAAATTGTTTATTAAATATTTAATCGATTATAAAAATATTAAAATTGATAAAATTACATTTGCAAATATTACTAGAGATAATGTAATGGACTTTTTAAATTATATAGAAAATAATTTGAAAAATAAAATTAAAACAAGAAATCAAAGACTTGCTGCAATAAAATCTTTTTGTAGATTTGTGTCATATGAACAAATAGAATATTTGGATAATATTCAACAAATATTAGCAATTTCAGATAAAAAGTGTGATAACGAAATAATGGATTATTTAACTAAAGAAGAATTGGATATATACCTAAAATCTGTTTCCACTAATAGTAGAAAAGGTATTAGAAATTATACTTTAATAACACTAATGTATGATAGTGCTGCTAGAGTTGAAGAAATGACAAATATTAAGGTAAATGATTTAAATTTAGGGGTTAATCCAAGTGTAATGCTATATGGCAAAGGGAAAAAGTATAGAACTGTTCCTATTTGTGAAAGTACTAAAAATTTATTAATAAAATATATTAATTTATTTAAACTTAATAATTTTGATTATTTATTTAAAGGAAATAAAAATTCAAAATGTTCAACTAAAATGATTACTCATATAGTTACTAAATATGCTAAAGTGGCTAATATTAATAAAAATATTCACCCGCACGTATTTAGGCATACTAGAGCAATGCATATGATTGAAGTTGATATACCTTTAGTTTATATAAGAGACATTTTAGGTCATGCTAATATTAATACAACAGAAATATATGCTAGAATTAATATTGAAACTAAAAGAAAAGCATTAGAAGATATTTATAATATCGATAGCAATTTTAATAAAGAAGATACATCTTGGAATAAAGATACTGAATTGTTAAAATCTTTATTAGAACTTGATTAATATATTATTGGACAAAATAGCAATAAAAAAACAGCAAATTTTATTGCTTTTGTTAATAAAAAATGCTACACTATTAGTGTAATATAGATGGTATTTCTATATGAATGCTATTTTCAATAATTTGTCCAATAACTGATTTTGTCCTATAACGTGAATTATAAGAAAACTCCGATAATTCAAGTTGCCGTTGTTGTTCACGTTAAACACATTGTTCGAGTTCGATGAGTTCGGAGTTACATAAGAATTACCCATCCCAATATCTATTAAAAATATTATAGGCATCACTAGCTGTAGTATATGGATAACTATGCTTATAGTTTTCTATACTACTAAATAATTTATCAAAATTTATTAAATTGTTAGTAAATAAATACTTAG
>CALVVP010000012.1 GCA_944363895.1 uncultured Bacilli bacterium
TGTATGTATTATAGCACACTTTTATAAATATAGCATCAAAATTCATTAAAAAAGAAGTTTTTCGGGAATTTACTTCTTAAAACTTCTTTTTCCATCTTTCTTCGGGAACTTTCAATTTAATTTAAGCATTAATTTAAATGTTGACTATTAAGTAATTAAAAAAATAACTTATCAAAAGTTATTAAAAATTTATAAAATATTATTCAATAAAAATGGCGTCCCCGAGCAGAATCGAACTGCTGACCTACAGCTTAGGAGGCTATCGCTCTATCCTACTGAGCTACGAGGACACAATATAATTATATTATTTTATTATTAATAATGCAAGAAAAAAATAGATATAATATCTATTTAATAACATTAAGTAATAAAAGAAATAGTAAATTAGAAGCATATCTTAATTTATACCCTAATTTATAACTAAATTCTTTAAAAGCCACCTTTTTATCATATAAACTTACTAGCCAACTTTCCTTATATTTAGGAACGATTGAATTAATAGGAAACATATGACTTCTAATAATATCTGCTTCTTTAGATGTTACATTAAACTTTTCTAAAGCATTAGCTTCCGCTTTTAAAGGATGATTAAATGTCGATAAAAATTTATCTTTTAAATTGACATTTTCATCAAGGAAGAAATCATGTAACAAACCACCAACTGCCACAGCTTTATAGTCTAAATTGTTTTTTTTCGCAAATTTATAAGCATTATATGACACTTTTAAGGAATGATCAAACCGGGAAATCCCATGATGTTCACATTTTTTAAGCTTTAAAAATTCTTCATTATTTAAAATATAATTAACTATTTCTAAGTATTCTTTATCAAGTTTATTTATATTCATTATCTTTTTATTCACCTCGAACTATAACATTATATCACAATCCGAAGAAAAATATAATAATTTTTGTTCATTTTTTACGAAATTTCGATATTTTTATTTTCTGGTTGAATTTGAATATAAGTATTACCATCATTAACCGTAATTTCTTGTCCATTTAAAAGACGATAAACAGTTTGAGTAGCTGGAGCATCTTTTTCCCAAGTTATTGGGACGGCATAACCATTAGAAATAAAATATCCTTCGCCAGAACCAATATTATCGATTTCTTGTCTACCTTTTTCATCCATACTATAGTTAGGAACTTGATAAGTAATAATATTTTTAGCGGTAAATGTTTCTCCTGTAATATAATCTTTTCGTTCAGTACCGTTGCTATATTTCTTATACACTTTATTAGTTGCATCGTAAACAAAAGTATTAGTCTGATAACTAGAATATTCTATTTCTACTTCGTCAGCTTTAATCGCTCCTTCAAAAATTGATAAATCAATCTCATCAATACTGTATTTTAATAGATTATCTTCATCAGTAGTAGTACGATATCCTTTATTATTAATTGTTTCATTTAAACCTTCCATACTAGTGTAAACAGTGTGTTCCGTTGGTACATTTAAAGTAGTATCGCGCCAAAAAGGATTACCATCAACCATCCCATTAACATTGTTAATTCCTAAATTATATATATCAGTTTCTGCTTGTGGACTCCAGCCATAATGAACATAGATTGCATCATTTTCTAAAGCGTAATCTAAAAAATAATGCCGGGAACTACGAACAGTACCAATTCTTGCGGTATCAGCATCTTTATATACCGCTAACATTCTTGTAATGCCACCTTCAACGACAATTTCATAAACTAAATAAGCATCATTTAATCCTGTTTGTAAAGGTTGCGCTGTTTTATGATTATTAATCATAACTGCAATCGGTCTAGTATTTGATTCTAAATCTAAAATTTGTAATTTCTTTTCTTCAACTGGTGGATTATCGACAACAGTTGGCTCTTTTAAAGATTCTTTTTGCTTAAAAAACACAAAATATACTACTACCCCAACCATTACAACTAAAATAATTAAGGCCATCACAATTCTTCCCCATCTTAACTTCATATTTATTACTCCTTTATATACAAAAATGGTGCTGGAAATAGGATTCGAACCTACGACCTACGCGTTACGAGTGCGTTGCTCTACCAACTAAGCTATTCCAGCAAGTGCTATATTAATTATAGCACAAATATTCTAAAAAAAGAAGCTAAATTATTTCTTCTTTTAAATTAGGATTAGAAAGTACTTTGACTAAATAATCAATTTCTTCTTTAGTATTATAAAAATATAGACTAATTCGACAAGTATTTTTAATACCGATTTCATCTTTCAATATTTTCGCACAATGATTACCAGCTCTTATACAAATATTATATTTATTAAGATAAATCGCTAAATCCTGCGCGAAAACATCTTTAATATTAAATGTTATAATACCACTTTGACTATTTTCATTATAAATAATAATATCTTTAACTTTTTTTAATTCTACAAGGGCATATTTTTTTAAATTTAACTCATATTCTTTTATCTTATCCATACCAATATTATTTAAATATTTAATTGCTTCCCCCAAACCGATAACGCCGGCAATATTAGGGGTACCAGCTTCAAAAACCGTTGGCAAATCATTATAAACGCGTGTCCCATCAAATTGGAAATTACTGTTCATTCCCCCACCAAAAATAATCGGATGCATATTATTTAACAATGCTTCTTTGCCATATAAAACCCCTACACCTGTTGGACCTAACATTTTATGAGCAGAAAAAACCAAAAAATCGATATCTAAATCTTGAACATCAACTTTCATATGCGCCACACTTTGCGCACCATCAACGATAACTAAAATTCCTTTACGATGGGCATAATCAATTATTTCTTTAATCGGTCTTATATCACCGATGACATTGGTCACATGGGCGATACTAATCACCTTCGTCTTATCAGTTATACTATTAATAACATTATCTAAAGTAACTTCTAAATTATCTAAAGGAATGTAATTAACCTTTAATTTTAACTCATCAGCTAATTCAAACCAAGGTAAAACATTAGAAGCATGTTCACTTTTAGTAAGTAATACTTCATCATCTTCTTTTAAATAATATTTAAAAAAACCAAAAATTATTTTATTTAAAGAATCCGTTGCACCACTAGTAAAAATAATCTCCTTAGTTTTTTTCGCATTGATAAAATATTTAACTAAAACCCGCGTATCTTCATATTTAAAATCGACTTTTAAACTCAAATCATAATCGCCACGATGAGCATTCGCACTATAGTTGTTATAATAATCACTAACGGTTTCACTTATGATTTTCGGTTTTAAAGTAGTTGCCCCATTATCTAAATAAACAATATTTTGCTTTAATAATAAAAAGTCTTCCCGATGCATTTTTCTCACCTCCAAACTAATTTTAAATTAACCATTAATATTTTATTCACTTAAATTAATTTTCTTCATAACACATGTACTAGAAATATTACTATTATTATACACTATATTTAATCAAGATGAATAAAAATCGAATAAATCGTGCAAAATAAAATAGAATATTCGCAGATATTCACTAAAAAACCTAGTTGAGCTAGGTTTTTACTTTAAAATATAGTATAATAATAATGGAGGTAAAAATATGAACTGTATATTTTGTAAGATAATAAATAATGAAATTCCTTCATCTAAAATCTATGAAGATGATTTAGTAATAGCTTTTTTAGATATCAATCCTGATAGTTTAGGCCACACTTTAATCGTTCCTAAAAAGCATTATCAAGATTTAGATGATATTGACAATCAAACTTTAATGCATATTATGGATGTCGCTAAATTATTAAAAAAAAGAATCACCGAAAAATTAAATTGTGATGGTTTAACTTTAATTCAAAATAATGGCAGTGTTCAAGAAGTGAAACATTTCCATCTCCATTTAAAACCAAGTTACAAAATAAAAAAAGATAAGTCATTAGAAGAAGTATATCAACTATTAAAGTGATTATACTTCTTTTAATTTTATCTTAATTTCATTAGGTACTAATCGGTTATATAATGCATCAAAATTATCTTTTTCAATATTCGGATTAGTTTCATATTCTAAAAAATCTTCTACTAACACACTAATCATATCACTATTACAAGATAAAATATAAACAATGTTATCTAAAGAATTATTTTCCACGATTTCAATAATCATTTCATCAATCCCAAATGTTAATTCGGGATTAGTATGTTGTAAAACTTTTTTAAAACGATAATAAACTTTAATCATATCTAAAATTAATTTAGAAAAATTTTTTAAATTATAATTATATAATAAATCTAAAATACTAATAATTTTATAAACAATTTCTGTTTTTTCTTCTTGACTAGCTTCCTTACTAAGATAGATAAATTCTTCGACAGTTCGTTCTTTAAACATGTTATATTTTTCAAATTGATGAAATAAACTAAATTTTTTAACATATTGATCATCTAATTGAGTCAAGATACTAGCTTTACCCTTCAAATTCAAACGATTAAACTTAATCGAACCATATATAAATGATGATAAAAATGCCGGTTGTTCTAAAATTTTAAAAAGTAAATCATCAAGGTCGGTAATCTGTTCATAAATTTCTAAATAACTTTTTTCATCAATCGTCGTTTTTTGATATTTATTTTTATCCAGTAACAAGCGGTAATTATCAATAAAAGATAAACCAATAATAATTTTATATAAACTAGTATTTTTTAATTCTTCGATAAATTCAAAATATTTAATGCCAGCACTTTCTTTATCTTCATTATAAAAACTATTATATTTTTGTTCTAAAAAATTCCTTATTTGTCCGTTAAAATCAATAAAGTTTATCATCATACCACTCCTTTAACTAAAGAAAACTTATTTTAAAGCTTCTTTACGCGATAAATTAAGTCTTCCCTTTTTATCGTATCCTAATGATTTAACAATTATCTCATCGCCAACTTTAACAACATCACTTGGTTTTTCAACCCGTTCTTTAGCTAAATGGGAAACATGAACTAAGCCTTCAGTTCCTGGCCATAATTCGACAAAACAACCAAAATCTTCCACTTTAACGACTTTACCAGTATAGATTTTACCAGTTTCGACTTCTTTAATCACATCTTTAATCATTTCGGCGGTTTTTTCGATTATTTCTTTCGAAGTATGATAGATAATAACACGACCATCATCTTCTAAATCAACTTTAACAGCATTGATATCATTAACGGAATTAACATGACTAGCTTCTAAAATGATTTTAGTAATCATTTCGCCACCTTTACCAATAACATCTTTAATCTTATTAGGATCGATGGTAAAGACACAAGTTTTAGGAGCATATTTACTTACTTCTTTTCTTGGCTCTTTAATTTGTTGTTCGATAACATCTAATATTTCTAATCTAGCTTGATGAGCTTGATCTAAAGCTTCTTTTAATATTTGTTCAGTTATACCTTTGATTTTAATATCCATCTGTAAAGCACAAATACCGTTTCTTGTTCCCGCTACTTTAAAATCCATATCGCCTAAATGATCTTCCAAACCTTGAATATCAGTTAAAATAGTATAATCATCGCCACTCGTAATCAACCCCATCGCAATTCCCGCAACTGGTGCTTTAATTGGCACACCAGCAGCCATTAAACTCATACATCCCGCACAAATACTCGCTTGACTACTACTACCATTCGATTCTAATATTTCCGATACTACTCTAATCGTATAAGGGAATTCTTCTTCACTAGGTATTACTTGTAATAAAGCTCTTTCACCTAAAGCGCCATGGCCAATTTCTCTTCTGCCTGGTGAACCATACCGTCCCGTTTCCCCAACCGAAAATTGAGGGAAATTATAGTGTAAAATAAAGCGTTTAGAATCTTCAATTCCTAAGCCATCTAATATTTGGTGTTCCCCTAAAGCTCCTAAAGTGGTAATTGATAAACTTTGGGTTTCTCCTCTTGTAAATAAAGCGGAACCATGAGTTCGCGGTAATAGGTCAATCGCTGTCGATAATGGTCTGATTTCCGTCATTTTTCGCCCGTCAGCTCTAATTTTTTCTTTAACGACAATATTTCTAAATACTTCATATTTGACATTTTCAAAAATATTCGCCACTTTAACTAATAATTCGGCTAATTCTTCTTCTTTTAAATTTTCATTTTCTAATTTATATTTTTCTAATAATTCTTCTTTGATATTATCTAAAGTGGTATATTTTTCTTGTTTATCTTTTATTCTTAATGCGATGTCAATTTTATCTTTAATTAAATTAGTAACTTCACTAACTAATTCGGTACTTATTTCTAATTTTGGATAATCGTATTTATCACCACCAATTTCGGCAATGATTTTTTCTTGAAATTCAATTAATTCTTTAATTGCTTCATGACCAAACATTAAAGCTTTAAGCATATCTTCTTCACTAACTTCGCGACTTCCCGCTTCAACCATATTAATGGCCTCTTTAGTTCCTGATACCGTTAAATCGATATCCGATTTTTCAGTTTCTTCAACAGTTGGATTAATAACAAATTTACCATCAACTCGTCCCACTTTAACGCCAGCTACTGGTCCATTAAAGGGAACTTGACTAATACATGTAGCTAATGAAGAACCAAATAAAGCTGTTATTTCTGGACTATTATCTTGATCGACGGATAAAACCGTATTGATAATTTGGACTTCATTTTTAAAATCTTCTGGGAATAAAGGACGCATTGGACGATCGATCATTCGCGCTGCTAAAGTAGCATTTTCCGTTGGCCTTCCTTCTCTTTTAATAAATCCCCCTGGTATTTTCCCCACTGAATATAATTTTTCATTATATAAAACTGTCAATGGAAAAAAATCCGATAATAAATTAACGTTTTTCGACATAACGACAGTTGATAAAACCACGGTATCGCCATATCTAACTAAAATAGAACCATGAGCCTGTTTAGCTAATTCCCCGTTTTCAACAATTATTTTTCTCCCTCTAAAATCTAATTCGAATGTTCTTTTCATAATCCCTCCTATAATAAAAGACACTTAAAAAAAGTGCCTACTATTTTCTTAAATTTAATTCTTTAATTAATTTACGATATCTTGTAACATCATGTTTTAATAAATAATTTAATAAGCTTCTGCGATGACCAACTTTCTTAAGTAATCCTCGACGTGAGTGGTAATCCTGATTATGTTCTTTTAAGTGTTCAGTCAAAGCATCAATTTCATCAGTTAAAATAGCAATTTGAACTTCAATACTACCAGTATCATTAGTATCTTTACCAAACTTTTTAACTAATTCTGCTTTTCTTTCTTTTGATAAAGCCATTAATATTCTCCTTTCTTGATTAATTCGCTTGTTACCGAGAAAAAAATTGGAGAGGTTTTTAATCTCAGAAACAAGTACTATTTAATAATACACTAAATTTAATAAAATGTAAATAGTTAAATAAACATTTTATAAGGTTTTAATTTATTATCGACATTTTTATATAAAGCTAACACTTCTTCAGCGACAAATAAAACATATTCTTGCTGATAAATATTATCTAATATTTGACCGTTACTAACTTTAAATTTTAATTTATCATCAACTTTAACTGTATAATAATCTTTTAAAGCTTCTTTAATTGTAATTATTTGATAATGATTATTTTTTAAATCATCTAATTTATAAGCATCAGTTATCGAATATTGACCTTGTCTTATTCTTCTTAAATTTTTCATTGTTCCAACTGTATTTAATTTAAGTGCAATATCATTAATTAAACTTCTAATATATGTTCCTTTACTTACTAGACAAGTAAATTTAATTATTGTTTGCTTATTTTCATGTTTTAAACTATCTAATTTTATCTGTTTGATTGTCACTAATCTTTTTGGTAAAGTTATTTCTTCATTATTCCTAGCATATTCATATAATTTTTTGCCTTTTATTTTCACAGCTGAATAAATCGGTACTTCTTGTTCATAACTTCCTAAAAATGAATTTAAAGTGTTTGTAATTTCTTCTTTAGTAAAATTAGTATTTTCTTTCTTTAAAACATTACCTGTTATATCTAAAGTATCAGTTTTTAAACCTAAAATAGCTTCAACTTGATATTTCTTTTCGGTAGCCGTTATTAGTTCGTTTAATTTCGTTGCCTTACCGATTGTTAAGACTAATACACCAGTCGCTATTGGATCTAAAGTACCGGTATGTCCTACTTTTTTTGTTTTAAATATTTTAGATACTTCATTTACCACATCACGACTAGTCATATCTTTTTCTTTATCAATTATCAATAAACCGTTAATCATCGCGTCCATTTAATAAAATAACTAATCTTAAAAGTTGAAGCAAGTTAGATATTAAACCAGCCACATAAGTTAAAGCTGCTGCAAATAAAACTTTGCTTACTTGTTCATGTTCATTATTATCGATTATTCCTAATTGAATCAATTGTTCTTTGGCTCGTTTTGAAGCGTCAAATTCAACTGGTAAAGTAACTAATTGAAATAAAATGGTGGCTAATAAAATTAAAATACTTATTTTTAAATAACCAGTTATTCCCGCAAATATCGAAATAACTAAACCGAAATAACCTAAATAAGAAACAAAATTAACAA
>CALVVP010000013.1 GCA_944363895.1 uncultured Bacilli bacterium
ATAGTCACATGATGAAGAATATGGAATGGGGAGCAGTAGCGTATTTAAAACAAAGTGCTTATGGCTTAGGAACAACGGATATAACAATCAATAGTAGCACTTATTATACCGGAGGAGGAAGTAGTAGTACATCATATAAAAGTAATACTGGACAGTCAACCACGGGAACAGTATATGGAGTATATGACATGTCAGGTGGAGCATATGAATATGTAATGGGAAATATGGTGAACAGTAGTGGCGGATTTTATTCAAGTAGTGCGGGATTTAGTAGTGCACCAGATGCGAAATATTATGATAAGTATACATATGGAACAAGTACAACAACTCATGGCCGAGGAAAATTAGGCGATGCGACAAAAGAGACCTTATCAACCTTTGGAAGCAATACTGGAGGCTGGTATAGTGATTACGCGTACTTCGTCGGCTCTAGTTACTCATGGTTCCACCGTGGCGGCAACTATAACTCTGGCTCCAATGCGGGCGTGTTCTACTTCTACAGATACAATGGTGGTAGCAGCAGCTACAGCGCGCGCGCAGTCCTCATCCCATAAATTAAAGCTTGGTTTTTCAACCAAAATATAGTATAATTTATAAGGGTGATAAATATGTTTGAAAGTTTAGGCGATAGACTAACTAGTGTTGTAAATAAAATAAAAGGTTATGGAAAAATAACGGAAGATAATATTAGTGATATAACAAGAGAATTAAGATTAGCGCTCCTTGAAGCAGATGTTAATTATCAAGTTGTTAAAGAATTTATTAATAATGTTAAAGAAAAAGCCTTAGGCGAAGAGGTTAGCAATAGTTTAAAACCTAGTGAACTATTTATTAAAATAGTTAAAGATGAATTAGTCGAATTATTAGGTGGCGAAAAAAAGGATTTAGTTACTAATAAGAGTTTCAATACTTTAATGTTGGTGGGTTTGCAGGGAAGTGGTAAAACAACTACCATTGGTAAACTAAGTTTATTATTAAGAAAAAAATATAATAAAAAACCATTATTAGTAGCATGTGATGTCTATCGGCCGGCAGCGATTGACCAGTTAAAACAAATTGGTAAAGAATTAAATATCGAAGTATATGAAGAAGGGAAAAAAGATCCTAGAGAAATAGTTACCAATGCTATTAAATATGCCAAAGAAAACAATTTTAACTATGTATTAATTGATACTGCCGGAAGATTACATATCGATGAAGAATTGATGGATGAATTAAATGATATTAAAAATATAGTCAACCCCGATGAAATACTATTGGTAGTGGATAGTATGACTGGACAAGATGCCATTAATGTTATCAAAGGATTCGATGAAAAATTAGATTTAACAGGAGCTATTTTAACTAAATTAGATGGTGATACTAAAGGTGGCGTTGCTTTATCAGTAAGACATTTAACTAATGTGCCAATTAAATTTGTCGGTACTTCGGAAAAAATGGATGGATTAGAAGAATTTTATCCGGAAAGAATGGCAACTAGAATCCTTGATATGGGCGATATCATGAGTATGATTGAAAAAGCCGAAGATATCATGGATGATGAAGCAATTAAGACAGCTAAAAAAATGCAAAAGGGGAAATTTGATTTAGAAGATTTTTTAGTTCAATTAAAACAAATTAAAAAATTAGGTCCACTAGAAAATATTATTAAAATGTTACCAGGCGCTAAAAAGATGGGATTAAATAATGTGCAAATAAATCCTAAAGATATGGCGCATATCGAAGCAATTATTTTATCGATGACACCTTATGAAAGAAGACATCCTGACATTTTAAAAGCAAGCAGAAAACAAAGAATTGCTAAAGGTAGTGGCAGAAGTGTCGAAGAGGTAAATCGTTTGTTAAAACAATTTGATCAAATGAAAATAATGATGAAACAATTTAATAGTGGTAATTTTAAAATGCCATTTTAAAAATCAAAGAATTAATATTTTTTGATTTTTTTGTTGACAATTATTTTCTAATAGCATATAATGTATAGCGTGCTATATAATTTGAAGGTGAGATTATGGATAAAGAAATCGGCTTTTATTTAAAAAGAATTTTTCAAACGATGGAAAAAAACTTAAATAAAGATTTAGAAAATATCGATTTAACGAGTATGCAAGCGCATATTTTAATCTATTTATATAAAAATAGAAATAATATTATAAATCAAAGAGATATTGAAAGAAAGTTTGAACTAACTAATCCAACTGTCAATGGTTTTTTAAATCGGTTAGAAAACAAGGGTTTTATTAAAAGAACCGTCAGTCATATCGATGCGCGAAATAAAGAAATTAGTTTGACTGAAAAAAGTATTGCTTTAATTAACGATATGAAAAAAAGCGCTAAAAAAATGGAAAATAAAATGACTTTAGGAATTGAAAAGGAAGAATTAGAGATTTTTTATAAAGTTATTAAAAAAATATTTAATAATGTTCAAGGAGGGATTTAATTGAAACATGTATTGAAAATTTTAAAAAAATATAGTTTTTATATCATTATAATTTTTATTTTGTTATTCATGCAGGCTAATTGTGATTTGACTTTACCGGAGTATACTTCGGATATTGTCAATATTGGGATTCAACAAAATGGGATTGAATCACCAGTTCCGGAAGTTATAACGGAAGATGAATATCATAAATTATTGTTATTTATGGATAGTGAAAGTCAAGAGAAAGTAAATGAAAGTTATACTTTAATAACTAAAGATAATACGGAATATTTAAATGTTTATCCATTATTAGCTGAAGAAAATTTGTATCTTTTAAATGCTGAAAAGGAAGATTTAAGAAGTATTATAACACTACCGATGATTATGGTTTATAGCACATCACAAGATAATTTTGATTCTAGTAGTTTAGAAATGAATATTCCGGAAGGGATGGATATTTATGATGTTTTAAATAATATGAATGACCAACAACACGATGAATTTATAGATAAAATAAGTGCTACTTATTCAGATGATACAGTTGGTTTATTAGAACAAACAGCTATTGTCTATTTGAAAAATGAATACATGAAGATTGGTTTGGATGTCGAGGGAATGCAAATTAGTTATATTGCGACAACTGGTCTAAAAATGTTAGGATTAGCTTTACTTTCTATGGTATTAACTATTGTATCAGTTTTTTTAACTAGTCGTGTTGCGGCCTTTTTTAGCCGTGATTTAAGAAGTAAAGTGGTTAATAAAGTTATGACTTATTCCAATATAGAATTTGAAAGTTTTTCTACCGCTTCTTTAATTACAAGAAGTACTAATGATATTCAACAAATTCAAATGTTAATTGTAATGTTATTAAGAATTTTTTTCTTCGCACCAATCATGGGTATTGGAGCTTTAGCTAAAGTAAGTGGTAATGATATGAGTTGGATTATTGCTTTAGCAGTTGTAACTATTATTGGTTTTGTTATCGTTTTATTTGCTTTAGCAATGCCAAAATTTAATATTGTTCAAAAATTAATCGATAAAGTAAATTTAGTGTCAAGAGAAATTTTGTCCGGTATTCCTGTTATTAGAGCGTTTGGAACAGAAAAACACGAAGAAAAAAGATTTGACGATGCTAATAAAGATTTAATGAAGGTTAATTTGTTTGTCAACCGGGTTATGACAATTATGATGCCATCGATGATGTTTATTATGAATGGTGTGAGTATTTTAATTGTTTGGATTGGAGCAAGTAAAATTGATGCGGGAACCATTCAAGTGGGAACACTGATGGCTTTCATCACTTATACAATGCAAATAATTATGTCCTTCTTGATGATTTCGATGGTATCGATTATGGTACCAAGAGCTTTTGTCTCATTAAAAAGAATTGGGGAAGTATTAGATAAAGACACTTCCATCAAACAAATTGATAAACCGCTAAAATTCAATAATGAATTAAAGGGTGTTGTTGAATTTAAAGATGTTTATTTTCGCTATCCTGATGCGGAAGAAGATGTTTTACAAAACATTAGTTTTAAAGCTAATCCGGGAACTACTACGGCTTTTATCGGTTCGACAGGTTCTGGTAAATCAACTTTAATCAATTTAATTCCAAGGTTTTTCGATGTGACAGGTGGTAAAATATTAGTTGATGGTGTCGATATTAAAAAAGCTAACATCGAACAATTACGAAGTAAAATTGGTTATGTGCCACAAAAAGGATTGCTATTTTCGGGAACTATCGAATCGAATATTGCTTTTGGTTTAGATAAAATGGATCGAGAAAAAATTGAAAAAGCGGCTAAAGTTAGTCAATCATTAGAATTTATCGAAGATAAAAAAGATAAGTTTAAAAGTGAAATATCACAAGGTGGAACTAATGTTTCTGGTGGGCAAAGACAAAGACTAGCAATTGCTCGAGCGATAGCCATTGACCCAGAAATAATTATTTTCGATGATTCCTTTTCGGCTTTAGACTATAAAACTGATGCGAAATTAAGAAAAGAATTAGCTAAAATTACTAAAAATTCAACGATTTTTATCGTTGCTCAAAGAATTAGTACGGTTATGCAAGCTGATCAAATTGTCGTTTTAGATAAGGGACATATCGTAGGTATCGGTACACATAAAGAATTGTTGAAATCTTGTGAAATTTATCAAGAAATTGCTTATTCACAACTGTCAAAGGAGGAGTTAGAAAATGAATAGAGGTCCTAAAGGTCCTGGAGCTATGGCAACTGAAAAAGCCAAAGACTTTAAAGGGACGGTCAAAAAACTATTTAAAAGTATGGGTAAATATAAAATTCAGTTAATAGTAATTATTATCTTTGCGATTGCCAGTACGATTTTTTCGATTGTTGGACCAAAGATATTAGGTAATGCGACAACCGAATTATTTAATGGTTTGATCAGTAAATTAAGTGGTGGTGCCGGAATTAATTTTGGAAAAATAGCTTCAATTTTAACTTTCCTTTTAGGTTTATATATTATCAGTGCGATATTTTCTTATATTCAAGGTTTTATTATGACTGGGATCAGTCAAAAATATACTTATGAATTAAGAAAAAAAGTTTCGATTAAAATTAATAAGTTACCGATGAATTATTTTGATAAAAAAACGCATGGTGAAGTATTGTCGATCATTACTAATGATATTGATACAATGAGTCAAAGTTTAAATCAAAGTGCTACCCAATTGATAACTTCGATTGCGACAATTATCGGTATTTTAGTAATGATGTTATCAATTAATGTCGTAATGACAATTGTCGCTTTATTAATTTTACCAATTGCTTCACTAATTACAATGTTTATCGTTAAACATAGTCAAAAATATTTTACTAGTCAACAAGAATATTTAGGACATGTTAATGGACAAATTGAAGAAATGTATTCTGGTCAAAATGTTATTAAAGTATTTAATGCGGAAGATAAAGTAATCAAGAATTTTGAAAAAGATAATGAACAATTATGTCAATCTGGTTGGAAAAGTCAATTCTTTTCCGGAATGATGCATCCTATTATGAATTTTATTGGTAACTTAGGTTATGTCGTAGTGGCAATAATGGGTGGATATTATGCTATTAAAGGTAAAATTACCGTTGGTAATATTCAATCATTTATTTCTTATACCAAAAACTTTACTAATCCGATTGCTCAATTAGCGCAAGTGTCTAATATGATTCAAGCGATGATTGCTTCTAGTGAAAGAGTTTTCGAATTTTTAGAAGAAACTGAAGAAGTAGAAATTAAACATCCTTTAACTGTTGGCAATATTGAAGGTAATGTTACCTTTGACCATGTTAAATTTGGTTATAATGAAGATCAAATTATTATTCGTGATTTTAGTGTTAAGGTTAAAAAAGGTCAAAAAATTGCGATTGTCGGTCCAACTGGTGCTGGTAAAACGACAATGGTTAAATTATTAATGCGTTTTTATAATGTTAATGGTGGTCAAATATTAATTGATGGCAATAATATTAATGACTATAAACGTAGTGATTTAAGACATATTTTTGGAATGGTTTTACAAGATACATGGTTATTTTCCGGAACAATTATGGAAAATTTAAGGTATGGTAAATTAGATGCTACTGATGATGAAGTAATTGAAGCAGCGAAAAAAGCTCATGTTCATCATTTCATTCAGACTTTGCCAGATAGTTACAATATGCAATTAAATGAAGAAACTAATAATATCTCGCAAGGTCAAAAACAATTGTTAACGATTGCTAGAGCTATTTTAGCTGATCCTAAAGTTTTAATTTTAGACGAAGCAACTAGTAGCGTTGATACAAGAACAGAAATATTAATTCAAAAAGCGATGGATGAATTAATGAAAGGAAGAACATCTTTCATCATAGCTCACCGTTTATCGACGATTAGAGATGCTGACTTAATTTTAGTTATGAATAATGGTGATATTGTTGAACAAGGTAATCATGAAGAACTATTAGCTAAAGGTGGTTTTTATGCTAGTTTATATAATTCGCAATTTGAACAACTATCTTAATATTAAGTAAAATTTTACTTAATATTTTTTTTTTTATTGTTTTTTGTTATTTATTTTGTTATTATTAAAAGGGAGGAGTGTATATGGAGACAAATAATAGTTTAAATTCTAATGTTCAGGAAAAGGTGGTTAGTTTAAAAAGTTTATTTATAAGATTTACAATTGGTTTTATTCTTTTAGAATTATTAGCTGGTTTCATAATTGGTTTTTTAGAATATTTTATATTTGGTGAACAAGGATTTATTTATTCGATTTTTAATTTATTTTATAGTGAAATTGAAATTGCAATAATTTTATTAAGTGATAAGTTTAGTTTGGGATTTTTGGTTTTATATGCTATTACTTTTGTTTATTATTTTATTTATGCTTATTTAGCTGCTAGATTTGCTTTTCATGATACCTTTTTAAAAAATCGGGTAATCGATATAAATGATAAAGAAAAGTTTACGAAACTTATAACTTTTTTCTTACCGTTATTGTATCTTGTTATAGCGATATTATTTAATCTTATAACTAATGATGATTTTTCGACTTTTAATGTTTTCTTTAAACATCATACAATCGCCTTATTAATTGTCAGATTTGCAAGTATGTCTTTGGCGATATATATTAATCGTAAAAGAATAAAAACTAATTAATTTGTGAAATTTGGTGGTAATTATTGCTAAAATATGCAAAATAAGATATAATGTTTTATAGAATATGAGGGATGAAAATGAAAAAAACAGTCTTATTTTTAATGAATGGATTTGGAATCGAACAATTAGATTCTTATAGTATATATAATGCAAAATTAATGCCTAATTTAGATAGTTATACTAAAAAATATTTATTTTCCCAGATTGCTACATCTAGTTATAATCTAGTTAGTGGCTATCGGGTTTTTAGTACTGGTTCTAAATACCCTTTGTCAAGTTCTTTATTAGATAGTTATATTGATAAATTTGAAACTAATCAAAATTTAAATTTTTATTTAAATAGTATTAAACTAGAAAGTAAAATTCATTTATTTTTATCTTTAGAAAATGACAAAAGTGTTGAGCATTTAAAAGGATTTTTAAAATTTATTAAAGCTAAAAAAGAAAATAAAATATTTCTTCATTTAGTATTAACCAGCGACAATATCGATAACTATAAAGATGTTGAAAAATTGATTAGTAAAATTTCTTATGATATTACCGACTGCAAAATTGGCATAGTTGTTGGAGTTAATTCATTAAATGCCATGAATTTAGTTGGTTTAATGAATATGTTTCAAAATGAAGTTGGTGAAAAATGGCGGGAAACTACAAAAAAAATTAGTTCTTTAGTTTCAATGAAAATATTACCTAAAAATGTTAAAGAATTTTATATGAATGAAGGTTTTAAATTTGATGTTAATGATAGTATTTTCTTCTTTAACTATGAATTTGCCGATGTAACTAATTTTGTTAATAATATTGCTAAATTAACTAATCACGATAATTATTTTTCGATGTTTCCTTTAAAGGGCATAAAATATCCAATGTTTGCTTATCCTAAATCAGGTATTTCGATGGCTAATAGTTTAACTAAGATAAATGCTAAAGCTTTAATTTTAGCTAATAGTGCTTATATTAAAACTATTAACTATTATTGCTGTGGATTACAAAATGTTGTTTCACCACAAATAGCTTTTGCTAAAACTGATGGCGATTTATTATTAAATCAAGAAAATGTTAAGGCAATTATTCGTGATTCTGATTATGATTTAATAATAATCAATTTTCAAATTGATGATATTAAAAATGTCGATGAATTAAATAAAAAATTAATAAAATTAGATGGTATTTTAGGATACATTCATGATTTTTGTTTAGAAAATAAAATTAGTTTATTTATTTCTTCTCTTTATGGCATTCAAAAAGAAATGCCAGTTGATAATTTTACTAAAGCTTTTGTTAATTTTGCTGGTAAAGTACCATTTATCGTTATTGATCCGGTATTTAATAAAACTAACTTTATGTTAGGATTAGGTGATATCTATAATTTATCCCACACTATTTATACTAATATCAACAATAAATATGATGGTGGCGAAGTATTGATTAAGAAAAAAAATCCATTGCTTAAAGCATTAAAAAAATAGATAGTTATAAAGCTATCTATTTTGTTATGCGATAATATGTCGATTCGACATCACTATTTAATTCTAGTAAAACTTCATAGTTGTTATATCCAGAATTTTCTAAAACTAAATTTAATATTTCTTCTTTATTTAGCCAATTTTTAATGCATAAAATAAATTCATTTGCATGGTTTAATTTTTCATTATCTAATAATTTAAAATCATGGATATTCTTATTTAAAATTAAGGATTCTTTGTAAGTAGCAAATTCAGGCATTGAGCTTAAATGAGTAAAATAATTATCGAATATATAGACAAAGTATTTATCTTCATTTTCTTTGGCTAATTCCATAATTTTACTATAATCTTGATATAAATAAACAGGAGTGTTATTAATTAAACCATTAGCACTTAAAATTAGACTAAGAGTTAAAGTGATAATAAAAAGTGTTTTTTTACTTTTAAAGATAAAGGTAAGAATATAAAAACTAGCAATAGCAATTATTGGAAATAATAACATAATATATCTTGATGTATAGTTTTCCCCTAAAAAAGGAGCAATTTTAGCGACAATAACAATAAAGATAATAATTGGTAAAATAATAACAGCAAGATTTAATTTATCTTGATTTTTAATTTTGGGTAATTGTTTTTTAATTATTTTATAAATCAAAATAATAAGTAAAGCTAAAATTAAAATAATGATAATATTTTGTAAACTAAATAAATTAATAATTTGTTCACCATAATATTGTAAATTTTCTAAAAAAGTATTAGTTTTATTATCAGTACTACCAATTCCGCGATAAGAGAAAAATATATCGCCAATGCTGAAAGGATAAAAAGCAATACCAATAATTGCAGCTAAAATATGGGGTTTGAAAAAATTAAACCATTTTTGATAATTTTTTTGGATTAATAGATAAATCGATAAAATGATAAATATTAATACGATATAAATACAAAAATAATATTGTGTTAGGAAACCACTAATAATCGTCAAAACAAAGAAAAATTTGTCCTTTATTTTAAAGTCGTCTTTAATAAATTTAATTATATAATACAAATATAAAACACTAAAGAAAGTTAACATCATATACATTCTTTGAAACATAACAGTACTAATTGCTCCCATACTAGCGCCGTATAAAATCATCGTCGGAATGGTTAATTCTTTATGATTTAGTTGTTTCATTATTTTTTTGATGGTAAATAAAGTTCCAATAAAGAAAATTAAATTAATAATAAAAATAATATATTTGGAAAACTGATTGTAAAAAAAAGTCGATGTAAAGTGAACTAAAAAATAAAATAGTGGGGGATGAACATCTCTACTTTGATTGTAATAAACGGAAAAATAATTGAAAATATCTTCTTTTTGAATCGCTAAGTATTCTAAGGCATCTTCTTTTGTTCTAAAAGTAGGTATTTCTTGCGCTAATATTTCATCTTTAGGAAATTGATTAGGGTCTTTAATATATTTGATTAAATTAGTAATTCTATCGATAATATTGCCTTTTAAAACTTGGTTGTATAAGATATCTTGATTAGCTTCGGCATAACCAAACCATCTAAAGACATTATCATATTTATAGTTACTTGAACCATAAGAGAATATTTCGTCTTCGTGGAAACCTTGTTTTTGATTGATGAAGAAAAACATTAATCCACATAAAATAAGCATAGTTAAAATAATGAATTTGTTTTCTTTAAGATATTTAAGCATATATATCACCAAATTCATTATATCATAAGTTTAGTTATTTAGATATTCTTCTAAAGTTATATTTTTATTATAAATTTCGGTGGCCACATCGATTCCAACATAACGATAGTGCCATGGTTCATATTTAAAACCGGTAATGTGTTCTTTACCTTTAGGGTATCTTAAGATAAAACCGAACCGGTGGGCATTATCTTTCATCCAAAGGAATTCTTTCGTATCTTCAAAATTATCGTAGTCTTTATTTTCTCCTTCGACATCGACCGCTAATCCGGTTTGATGCTCGGAGTGGCCGGGTTTAGCTGAACAATCTAGGGCATATTCTAAACCTTTTTCTTCGACATAATAATTAAATAATTCATTTTGATAACTGTAATCGCGATAAGCTGAGACTGCGACGATTCGATACCCTAAAAGACTTGCTTCACTACTTAATTTTTCAAAAGCTTGTTTAGCTTCTTTTCTTAAATATTTATCTTTGTTAGCATATCTTAAGGAAATGCTTTCTAAATTTTTCGGAATATAACTATTTGGTAATTGATTATTTTTATTAACTAAAACTAATAATTGATCAGGATTTTCTACTAATTTTATATTTTGATAAAATTCTTCTTTTATATTAACATCTTTAGTAAAAAATAATAAAATTAAAATTCCTAAAACAATATAATAAGCTTTTTTTAAATTATCTTCCATAAAATTTCACCTAGTAAATTATATGCGATAATGATAATTTGGGTTATAATTGTTGATATAAAATATTTAACTATGGTATAATAATTTCGGTGAAATAAATGAAAAAAGATATAAAATATTTGGGAGTTATAATATTAGTAGCTTTAATTACGATGCTGCCAATGTTTACAAGTAGTTATAAGTCTAGTCATGATACTAAATTTCATTTGGCAAACATTGATGCTTTATCGGAGCAAATTAAAGATAATTTTTTCTTTCCTAGTAAAATAGTAGGGGAAATTGGTAATAATTTTGGTTATGGAACAGAACTTTTTTATCCACCTTTGGGTCATTATTCGGTAGCTTATCTTAATGTTATCATCAATAATCCAGTTATTAGTCTGGAAATCATTCATTTTATTGGATTATTATTATCGGGAATAACGATGTTTTATTTAGCGAAAACATTAGCGAAAAATAATTTTATCGGTTTATTATCGGCGATTATTTATATGCTTTTTCCTTATCATTTAGCGAATATTTATATAAGAGATGCTCTAGGGGAAAGTTTATTATTTATTTTTCTTCCGTTAATTTTTTTAGGTCTTTATTATTTATTTAATGATAATATTAAGAAATTTTATCCTTTATTTATCATCGGTTATGTTGGGGGAATGTTATCTCATTTAATTATGATGTGTTATTTAACGGTGATTATCTTAGTATTTTTAATTGTTAAATATAAAACAACTTTAAAATATCTGAAACAGTTAATTATTGCTTCCTTGTTTATTTTAGGTATCACATCACCATTTTGGGTTGGTTTGTTACAACAAAAATTATTCGGTAATTATAATGTTTTTGTCGATGGCGTGATGGTTCAAGGCACTTGGGGAAATGCTTTAAATCCTTTGGAGTATTTATTAGTTTTTAAAAATATGGGAACCGGGGAAATAAAGTATTATATCGATTTAATTGTTTTAATTTTATTAATTATAACTATTAAAAATTATAAAGATAAAAATAAGTTTTATAAATATATACTAATATTTGGTATCGTTAGTTTAATTTTATCGAGTAAGTTATTTCCTTGGGATATTTTCCCTAAATCATTGAGAATGATTCAATTTCCTTGGCGTTTTGTCACATTTGTCTCTTTAGCTGTTAGTCTACTTGCGCCTTTATGTATCAATAAATTTAAAGATAAAAAAGCCATAACTTTAATTTTGATTATTGCATTAGTTTTATTTTCCCAACCGAATTTAAAACAAGCAACTAATGAAGTAATTAATGTTGATAATTTAGAATATTGGTATGGTGTTGGGGTGCAAAGAGAGTATACACCAGTTAATACGGTTAATAATTTAGATTATTATAATAATCGTAATCATGATATAATAGTAGCTGAAGGAACTGGTAATGTTGAATTAGTAAATAATGATATTCCTTATTTAGAATTTAATGTTACAGGTTCGGTGACACTTGAATTGCCAAGACTTTATTATATTGGTTATACTTTAGTTGATGAAGATAATAATGAGATTGATTTTTATGAAAATGAAAAAGGTTTTATTGAAACTAAAGTTGCTGATGGAACTTACAAGTTAGATTTTACTGGAACAAAATATGATAAGTTAGCTAGTGTTGTATCAATAGTTAGTATTTTAGGATTAGTTTTATTTGTATGGAGGAAAAAATGAAAATAAGTGTTGTGGTACCTTGTTATAATGAGGAAGAATCTTTACCGATTTTTTATGAAGAAATTAATAAAGTAATTGATGAAATGAAAAAAGTTAAATTTGAATTAATCTTTATCAATGATGGTTCGAAAGATCAAACTTTGGATATTTTAAGAAATTTGGCTAGTAATGATAAAAAGGTTCGTTATATATCTTTTTCGAGAAACTTTGGAAAAGAAGCAGGTATTTTAGCGGGATTAGAAGCGGCAACTGGTGATTATGTTTGTATGATGGATGTTGATTTGCAAGATCCCCCTCATTTGTTGATTGAAATGTATGAAACATTACAAAATACCGATTACGACTGTGTAGCAACCCGCAGTGTCTCAAGAAATGGTTATTCTTTCTTTAGGAAACTATTTACTAAATGGTATTATAAAATTATTAATAAAATTTCGAAAACAGAAATTGTCGATGGCGCGCGTGATTTTAGGTTGATGACGCGACAAATGGTCGATGCCATTTTATCACTTAAAGAATACAATCGTTATTCAAAAGGCATTTTTAGCTGGGTTGGATTTAATACGAAATGGATAACTTTTGAAAACAAAGAAAGAGTAGCCGGAACTACTAAATGGAACTTTTGGAAATTGTTTGCTTATTCGATGGAAAGTATTGTGGGTTTTTCCACGATTCCTTTACTTATTTCTTCGATTGCCGGTATCTTATTTTGTATTATCTCGTTTATTATGATTGTTGTAATTATTGTTAAAACTTTAATCTTTGGTGATCCGGTATCCGGTTGGCCAAGTACTGTTTGTATTATTTTCTTTGTCAGTGGAATTCAATTATTTTGTCTAGGAATAATGGGGCAATATTTAGCTAAAACTTATTTAGAAGTTAAAAATCGTCCAGTTTATATTATCAAGGAGACGGAAAAAGATGTTAAGTGATTTATATAAAAAATATAAAGAGATAATCAATTATTTAATTTTTGGAGGTTTAACTACTTTAGTATCGATTGGTACTTATGCAATATTCACTAAAATATTTAATATTGATTATTTAGTGAGCAATGTTTTATCTTGGGTAATTGCTGTATTATTTGCTTTTATTACTAATAAATTATTTGTCTTTGAAAGTAAAAGTAAAGATAAAAAACTAATTTCTAAAGAAATAACTAACTTCTTTTTCTTTAGAATTGTTTCTTTAGTTTTGGAAATGGTTATTATGTATGTATTTGTCGATTTGTTAGCCATTAATGATTTAATAACGAAAATAATTGCGCAAATAATTGTTATATTAGCTAACTATATCTTTAGTAAAGTATTTGTCTTTAAAAAATCAAATTAAAACTATTTTGGCTACAAAATGGTTTTTTTTGTTATAATATAAGTAGGTGTTAGTATGAAAAAAGAAATGATTGGTAAATTAATATTATTTATTATTTTAGTATGTTTAGTTATTTTCTTATTTTTGTTTTTTAAAAATAAAGATGAAGGTTTAAATTCTAATAATCCTAGTGTTGAAGAACCTAGTGATTCTGGCGAAGATATTCCTTTGGAACCAGATCCGGTGGGAACTAACTATTTGAATAACATCAGTGGTGAAGCTAATGACGAAGTTAGCGAAGAAATGAAAAATGTGATTGTCGAATTTTTAAATGTATATTATAATTCCATTAAAAATTTAGAAGAAAATGATATGACTTATTTATTTTTAGACCCTAATTCCGAAGATGCTTTAATTAATCAAACGGCTTTATCACTTTTAATTGAAACAAGAAAATTGAAACCTAATGATTTAAGATTAGCTAATGCTAAATACGATTTAGAGTTTAGTGATGTTAGTATTTCAGGTGATACGGTTACTTTAACTGTTTTAGAAGATAATTATCTTAATTTTAATTTTATGAAAGATATCGAATCAAGAGTTTATAATATTGAAAATGAATTTACTTTAGAAAAAGTTGCTGATACTTATAAGATAGTGGAATATAATAAAGTCCAAGATTTTTATGTTATGATTACTGATGTTTATACTGGTGGGGGAAAATCCCAATTAGAAGAAATTGAAAATAATTATTTAGATGTTATTAAAGAAAAATTAGTGGAAGATCGAGAAGATTATCAACAGTTTTTAAATGGTACGGGCATTACTCCTAGATCTTGTGATCACCCTTATGATCGGGAAAAAGCTTTAGAACATGCTTTAAAATGGGTTGATGCTCGGGATCCGGATTGGCTAGAATTTGATTCGAATTGTCAAAATTTTGCTTCCCAAGTATTATATAGTGGGGGAATTCCGATGGATTATTATGGGAGTGCTAGTGAATATTTACAGTGGAAATTATATAATGGTAGTTATAATGAAAATCAAGTAGCTGATGGTTATGTCTATACTTGGACTTATGTGCCTTATTTTTACACTTATGCTAAAGATAATACCGGTTATGGTTTATGTGCCGATGTCGATGTTAATCTTTATTATGCTGAAGCTGGTGATGTCATTCATGTTGGAACTCTTCGCCCAACACGTCATGCTTTAGTGGTGATCGGGGACTATAAAGTCGATGGTAAAACGGTGGATATTTTAGTTAATTCTAATACTGTTGATTTAGAAAATTATCCTATCTCAGCTTATTCTTATCCTTATTTAAGTCTAATTAAAGTATATGGATGGAATGAATGAAAGAAAAAATAAAAAATATAATTATTATTTTATTAATAATTATTTGTGTTTTTGTATATAAACAAATGGATAAGGAAGAGAATATCGAAATAGCAATGCAAGCAAGCATTGTTTTTTTAATAAAAAAATTTACTTAAAATTAACAAGCTTTATTGACACCAAGTTTTTACTATGATAAGATTGGTTTGTAGGAGTTAATAAATTTAAAAAGATAAGATACAAATTATGGATAATAGGGATATTTAGGCATCTTAACAATAAAGATGATATTAATAATCAAATAAATAATGAAAATGTTGGAAATGAATTAATCATTTTTAAAGAAGTGCGATTATAAAGATTTAGCAAGGAGGTAATCTATGAATCAAGATAAAATGCATTTAGTAAATAAGATATTTAATAATGAAACAATTAGGACTGTTTGGGATAAAGAAGCCGAAAAATATTATATTAGTGTTGTCGATATTGTTGGAGTACTTGCTGATAGTAGTGAGCCTAGAAAATATTGGAATTGGTTAAAAAATAAACTAAAAAAAGAAGAAAATTTTGAAACGTCTAGTATTACTAGACAGTTGAAATTAAAAGCACAGGATGGTAAATATCGGATGACTGATGTTGTTGATATTGAAGGGATGTTCAGAATTATTGAATCAGTTCCTAGTAAAAATGCCGAACCAATTAAGCAATGGTTAGCAAAATTAGGTAGTGAAAGAATCGATGAAGTGTTTGACCCATCGCTAGCTGCTCAAAGAGCGATAGACTTATATAGATCCAAAGGATATGATGAAAAATGGATTGCCAAAAGAATTAAAGGTATTCAAGATAGAAAACAACTTACCGATGTATGGAAAGATGGTGGAATAACTGAAGCAAAAGAATATGCTATTCTAACAAATGAAATTTATAAAGAGTGGTCTGGTATGAC
>CALVVP010000014.1 GCA_944363895.1 uncultured Bacilli bacterium
ATATAGACTTAATTAAAATTCTGAATCAGTTAAAAAATCAATTATATTTTTATGAATAATCCCATTATTGGAAAAATCAAATTTATCTAAAGATAAAACATATTTCGGATAATTATCTTTAATATCATCAAATGCGGAAAATTCTCTTTTAACAGTTTCCTCATTGGCTAATAAATAAGCTACTTGAATATATTTAATTTTATTATCCTTAATCGCGATAAAATCGATTTCTGACTTTTTAGTTTTTCCGGTATAAACATTATATCCACGAACTAATAATTCATTATAAACTAAGTTTTCTAAAACAAAAGCTTTATTTATTTCTAAACTATTATTTTTTATTTTAGCTATTCCTAAATCAGTCATATAATATTTATTTAAAGTTTTTAAAATCGCTTTACCATGTACATCAAAGCGATATATTCTTCTTATAATAAACGCTTTACATAAAGCATCTAAATAATTATATAAAGTTAAAGTAGATATATCGCGACCTTCTTGGTTTAAATAGTTTAAAATATTTTTAGCGGAAAATTCTCTTCCTGTGGTATCAATTAAATACTGTAAAATTAAATTAAATAAATTGACATCTTTTAATCCTAATCTTATAACTATATCTCTTAAAATTATCGAATCGAAAACACTATATAAATAATCTTTAATATTATTTTCATTAGTAAAATCTAAACGATTAGGTAATCCCCCCCATTCTATAAAGTCCCAAAAAGCTTTCTCATCATAAGCATCTTGGCCAGTTAACTCGATATATTCTCGATAATTTAAAGGATTGATATTAAAACTCACATATCTTCCTGATAATACTGTGGATAATTCATTAGATAATAACTTACTATTTGAGCCAGTCATAAAAATGCTAACATTTAAAGAAGCTCTTAAAGAATTAACTACTTTTTCAAATTCATTAACATTTTGAATTTCATCAAAAAATAGATAATATAAATCTTTATCAATTATTTTATCTTTAATGAATTTATTTAATTTTTTATAATCTTTTAATTCTTCATATTCAATATATTCAAAATTAATATAAATAATATGTTGTTCGTCGACTTTTTTTTGGCGTATTTCATCGATAATTTGTTCTAAAATAATTGACTTCCCACATCTTCTTATACCAATTAAAATTTTAACTAAATTACTATCATAAAAGCCTCTTATTCGCGATAAATATATTTCTCTTTTAAGCATTTTTACCACCCAAGAAAATTATAAAAGAAATATTTATTTTTGTCAAGTTATTTTTCAAAATAAAAATAACTTTATTATTTTAGAAGTTATTTTTATTAATAAAAATTATTTAAAGTTCGCCTTTATAAAAATATATTTTCATAGCTTCCTCGGAATACTGTGGCTTAGAAACATCAATATCCAAACTTTTACCGATAAAATAAATTAACAATTGCGAAGCAATCAACAAATCAAATTCACATAATAAACCATCATATTTACTTTCGATAATTATGGTATTGTCATTTTTTAAATATTCTAAAAGTTTTTCTTCATATTTACTTGTTGTTTTTTGTTTAAAATACAAATTATTCTTATTATTTAAATTTTCATAATTAATAAATCTGCCATGAGAAAAATTTTTCTTTTCATGGATAATACAATTTAAAATCCCTGATTCAATAAATTTACTTTCAATATCATAACAAGCACTATTAGTATAATCACCTTTAAAGATATTGATTATATTTCCTTTGGTAAACATATTAATTTTATTTTTAAATAATTTATTAAAATAATCCTGCCAATAATTTAGACAACTGACAATAAAATCTTCTAAAACAAAATCAGGTTTTATTTTATTATAATAATATTTTAAAAAGATACTTGCTGGTGCGACCGCCCCTTCAAACGATAGAAAACCTCTTTCTTTTCCTTTGTTTGAACCAGTACGATAACTAATAATGTTATTTTTTAAAATATTGGTCTTTAAAACGATATTTTGAATTTCGCCTTTGGTAATAATATATTTAGCGGAATTGTTAAACATAGTGACACTAGTAATAATGTCATTAGTCGTTCCTGAATAAGAAAATAATATTACTTTATCAATCTTTTTATTGTTCCGGTAAATGACATCGCGCGGATACATGGCATAGGTATTACAGCCATACATATGATTAATTAAAAAAGAAGCAAAATAAGCGCCAGCAAAAGATCCGCCCGTACCAATAAACAAATAATTTTCATTTTCTTTAAAGGCGATATTATCTAATTTACTTACCGCATTAGAATTAATTGCATTTTTAATTCGCGTTTCTAAATTATTGATATTAATATTACAACGTTTAATTTTTTTTCTTTCGTTTAATAAAAACTTATGACAAGAGCAATCATCAGTTTTTTTGATTTTATATAAACTTTTTAAATGACCACGAGCGCCCATTTTCCCCACTACTTTAGAAGTTAATTGGTTGGAATTAAAATACCATTTTTCAAACATAGAAGGGTCAAGCTTTAAATCATTTTTTATCCAATCTTTAATAATGCTAGCTATAAAAGCATCACCAGCGCCGGTTGAATCGACAATATTAGCTTTATTTTGTAAACTAAAATCATAAACTATATTATTATAAATGAACCGAGCTCCTTTTTCCCCTCTAGTGATGGTAATAAGGTTGGCTTTTAATAATTCATAAAGTTTTAAATCATCTTTTAAATTAAACCTTTTAGTTAAATATTTAGTGACTCTTTCATTAAAATTTATTATTGTAAATTTACTTTTAATTTTTTTAATTATTTCTTCATCAGAAATATTTTCAAATTCAAAATATTGACCCAAATCAATAATTTTTTTATTATTTGTCTTATCGATTATTTCTTGATTTTTAAAATTAAGATTGTCAAAAACTAAAATATCATCTTTTTTAATCGTATTTAATATTTTTTTTAAATCTATCTGACTTTCTTCATACCATTTTTTTTCATTACAAAAAGGACATCTTTTTTTAGAAATAAATGATAGTTTGTCATTTTCATTAAAATAGGAAACATGAAAGCATCTTGTATGAATATTTTCTATTATATCAACATTAGAAACATCAACTTTTAAATCTTTTAAGCTCTTGATAGCTATTAATCCGGCATCATCATTACCACAAGCCCCAAAAACAGCGGTATCTATTTTTAAATTAGCTAAATTAGCAATAATGTTATGAGCTGTCATACCACCATTAACACCTAATAATTTTCCATCTTTGTAATAATAATCTAAAACTAAATCACCAATACTAACTACTCTCATTTTTTTATTCTCCTTTTATATTGTGCGACTTCACTTTTATCTTTGAAATCGTGATTTTTAATTAAACATTCAATTATTTTTTTTCGATTCAAATCAAATACACCTAAAGAATCTTCATAAGGATTCAAATTGTTTTCATCTCGCCAACTATATGGGCTAGGAAAACATAAACCAGTAATATAATCAAAAAACAAATTATAATCAACAGCACCATGATTATTCATAAACATCTGATCTAACCTATTTATGCTTGGATATCTGACAACACTAACATTTACTACATTAAAATTACAATCATATAAAGAATTGATAGCAAGCTGAATTGTTTTACCAGTTAATATATTATCATCTAATAATAAAATACTATTACTATTTATATTTCCAATTTTAATTAAACCACCATAATCGTTAATATTAAATTTTCTAAGATCTACTAGTTGTTTATTTGTATATCCTGATACTTGCTTATTAAACTTTAAAATTAATACATCATTTATTTTTTTATTTATAATTTTATATAGTATAGGCAATTCAATTCCACCATAGCATAATCCACATACGCTAAAATTTTTGATATGTTCATTTTTCTCATGATTTAACATTAATGTTATATAGTTTTCAGCAAAATTATCAATTTCACGATATGCGCGATATTCTTTCGAATAATCTTTCTCGATTAAATTATGTTTGACACTTAAAAAATTGTTATATATTTCTTTGTATGTGGTATTTAAAATATTCAATATATAATCTTTTTCTATTTTGTAATTTTCCGAAAAACAAATATTAGACATTATTGTTTCAACTACATTTATTTGACTATATAAATTATGCATATCTAAATTACTATTCAATTTTAATAGAATATTTTGGTTCAAATAATCTTCATTTAATTTATGATTAATTATTACCAGTAATATATTTCTCGCATTATCTAAAATCCCCAATAATAATTTTTTATTTATAGTATCATTTAAATCTATAGTATTATAAACAGCATAATAAGCATCTTTGAAAAATAATAAATAATTATAGTACCAATTAATAATATCATCTAATGTAGTAATATCTTTTTCGGCGACACTTTGCCTATTTGCCAAAAAATAATAATATGTTTTAGAGCCTCTTAATAAATAATTATTATCATCTCTTAGCGCATAAAACAGTTTTTCGTCTTCTCCGCCATTCCAAAAATCTTTTAAAGGGCTGTTCTTTGTTAATTCCCACTCATACATAGGTATTTTTATACTACCACTAAATTCATCAAATAAATCGTTAATTCCATTTATTAAATCAAAATTTTTACTGATAATATAATTTAACTGTTTAAAAAGATCTTTTCTTCCTTTAATTAATTGTTTTTCTATTTTAGCATATTCGTAAGCATACTTATCTTTAACAGCACTTTCCAAACACACTGTAGGCAAAATTTTAGCTTTTTTTATTAAATATAAAGTTGCATCTATTCCTTTTAAAATTTTGCCATCGTCAGTAATAATAGGAAAGCACGAATCATTACTTTCATTTACTTTATCAACACTATACCCTTGTTCACAATTAAGCATAGAATAATCATTTCCACGAATATCACCGCAATCACCAACTCTAATCATCGACTTTTGAGGAACTCCAATTATTTTTTCAGCCTTTTCTATAGCAATCTCTTTTTTGGCAGTTCCTATTTGAACAACATTTTTATCTTTATATATTCCCCTAGAAATACAAATACTGTTCAAATTATTGTCCTTAATTATGCTATTAATTACATCAAACACAGAATCAATTAACTGATTATTTGTAACGCTAAATACTATTCGAATATTTAATATCTTACCTGATTTTGTATCTCGTGAATATGTGATATTACAAATACTACTTAAAGAATTAACTTTCAAGTATTCTATAATGTTGTCATTAAATTTTTTTAATTCATCTAATTCATCTTCTGTAGAAATAAAAATATCATTTTTCAAAATATCATCTTTATCATCTTTACTAGTAAAAAATAATCTAGCACCATCATTTGTCAAAACATACATTCTACTAAATTCTTTATTATTAACATTAAAATTATTTTTCAATGAATCATAAATATCGTCTTTTAAATCTTTTAACCCAGACTCTCCTCTACCAGTAATAAAAACTACTGGAATTTTCCTTTTTAATAACTCAGCTATCATTTCTATTGCTCTTTTATCTATTGTTTTTTTATTGGGCTCGGTTAGTGTTCCATCAATATCAAAACAAACTGCATTATATTTTTGTTCGAGTGATATTCTATAATTTTTGATTAATTCATCGGTTAGCATAACAAATTCACTCCTTTAACAAAAAACTTAAACTTTTCACTTTAACTGAATCATCATTTTCAATAGTCTGATCAAAAATTAATCCTCTTCCACCATGATTAATCCAATTATTTACATTTTTAGGAGAATCATCAATTAATAATTGACTTTTAGGTATAACTATTTCGTGTTTTTTTACACCTGGTGGTACAAATAAAACCGGAACATGGATTTTTCGATGATTTCGTAAATCTTCAACTTTAATCTTCATTTCATATAATGTATGAATTTTTGTTAATATAGCTATTCTTCTATTTAGCTGTTGTAATTGTCTTATTATTTCAACTGAATTATTGATTGAATTAGCACCTCTTATAATATAATCCCATTCTTCTAGGTGTGAATTTGTGTATTCAAAATATTCATCAAATTGTTGCTTTTGACTATGATCAGTAAAACCAGCCATAAGCTTGCATTGCAGCATTCTTTGCTGTGAATCAAGAATAACACCATCCAAGTCGATAAAAACATATTGTTCGTTCATTATATCACTTCCCAAATTAATTATAACAAATGCTTTTGAAATATTTTGTCATTTTTATTTTATTTCAACAATTCGTTTAACTTCAAAATGTCTGATATCTTTTCTTAATTCACAAAAAGCTGTTACATATTTATCATTTTTATACTTAAACATTTGTAATGGATATATCACTCTATTAGATTTACTACCATCAATATTTTCGTATGTTATATTAATCTTATCTGACTTTTTAATAGCATCCATTATAATTTTTTCTACTTGATCTTTATCACTAATATTTATATTTGAAATAAATTTGCTTCTCTCTTCAAGGATATTATTCATATTTTGAACTTTATCAATAAATTGTTCATACTTATCTAAAAACTTGAAATTATTTTGCTTTAAATTGTCATAAGCATACTTTAACAACTGAATATCATATTTATTTATGCTAGTATAATTTTTTAATTTATCAATTAAAAAATAGCCACCTTTAGGACCTTTAAAAGACTCAATATATATTCCATTTTTAGAAATTTCATCTTTATAATATCTTACCATTCGTTCAGTTACACCTAATTTTTCTGATAAATCCTTAATAGAATATATATTACCTGTGTTTAATAAGTCAATCATATATAGCATGTTAGAAAATTTGCCCATTACTATCACCCATAAATATTTTACCATAAAAGACAAATAAAATTATATTTATCTAATATTTAAAAAAACTCTTTAATAGAGTTTTATATTTCTTTTTTCCACAAACCGTGTAAATTACAGTAAGCATAAATAGTACTATTTTCTTCATAGTTAAAAATAGCTT
>CALVVP010000015.1 GCA_944363895.1 uncultured Bacilli bacterium
TTGAGTTCAAACTGGGGGATGTGGGAACAGTTTTAAATAATTATAATTTTAAAGCAGATTGTATTGTTGTTGATCCACCAAGAGCCGGTTTAGATAATTTAGCAATCAAAAATATTCTTAAAATCAACCCACAAAAATTAATTTATGTATCATGTGATCCAGTTACTTTAGCTCGTGATTTAAATCTTTTAAGTAACGATTATAGTGTTTTAGAAATTACCCCTTTTGATATGTTTAGTAATACTTATCATGTGGAATGTGTAACATTATTAACTAGAAAATGAAAATACATAGTGGATGATATAATGGTTGAGATCAAATTTTTAAAAGATGAAAACAAAGTAATCGCATATGATAATAAAAATATAATTGGTGAATGTGAATTTATAATTGATAAAAATACTTGGAATATAATTCATACCTATGTTAAGAAAGAATATCAAGGACAAAAAATAGCTAGAAAATTAGTTGAATTAGTCGTTGAAAAAGCCAAAGAAAATAATAAGCAACTTATTGCTGAATGTTCTTATGCTAAAAAGATTATAAATAAACTATGATAATTTTGAAATGAGTGATATATATGAATTTAACAATAAATATTTACTATACAGGAAAAAATGGTAGTGCTAAAGAATTTGTTAAGGAAATGATTTCTAGTGGAATAGTAGATCAAGTTCGTCAGGAAAGAGGAAATAAAAGATATGAATATTTTTTCTCAGAAAATGATCCTGAAACAGTTTTGTTAATTGATTGTTGGAAAAATCAGGAAGCTTTAGATTTACATCATAAGTCACCGATGATGGAGAAAATAGCATATTTGAGAAATAAATATAATTTAAAAATGAGGGTAGAACAATACATTAGTATTGCTAAAGATAATTAGAATAAAAAAACAATTATTAAAAATATAAGTATTATAGAAATTTTATGAAAAGAAAGAAATTTAGGTTATAATGCTTATATTAAAGTAGAAGATTGGATATAATTTATAAAAAAAGTAGATAAAATAATATCTACTTTTTATGAGCATTTTCGTATAGCTTTTTAATATTGTCAGGCAAATTATTATGATTGATATTTTTAACTCTTTTTTCACTACCATCCTTTTCAGCTTCTTCATAATACCAACATTTAAATTTAATCATCGATAAAGCTTTTTCTAATTCTTTTATTTGTAACTCAATATTTTCCTTTTGTTTTAAAAACATTGCTTTTCTTTTAGAGATAGTTTCGTCGCCTAAAGAGCACCAACCGATAAATTCTTTAATATCTTTTATTTGCATGCCAGCTATCTTTAGACATTCGATTAATCTTAATGCTTCAATATTTTGTTCACTAAATTTTCTAATACCAGACTTATCTCTTTCTAAGTTTAATAAAAGACCTTCTTTATCATAATATCTTAAAGTTGGGATTGATAAGTTAAACATTTTTGAAATTTCTCCAATTGTATACATATAAAACTCCTTCTAAAATTTTAAATTTTTTATTAAATATATATTGACATAAAGTTAGGTTTAGGTGTTAAAATGATAATATCATGTGAATAAAAAATTGTCAAGTAACGGTAAATTAATGAAAATAATTTATATAGTTGTTGCAATTATTATTGGAGTTTTGTTATTTATGTTTTTAATAATAATCAAGAAAGGAATGATTTGAATGAATAAGAAAGTAATAATTGTGATTTCAATAATTTTAGTGGTTGTTGTAGCTTTAGTAATTTATTTTTTATTAACTAATAATAGTCAAAATAATAACGAACAAAATTCTAATAATTCAATTATTAGTGATGATAGTGATTCAAAGAGGGTTGTAGTTTATTTTTCAGCAACAGGTAATACTGAAAGGGTAGCCGGATATATTCAAGGGATAACTGGTAGTGATATAATAGAAATAATTCCAGCTGATGAATATACTAGCGCTGACTTAAATTATAGTGATGATGATTGTCGGGCTAATCAAGAACAAAATGATGATAATGCTAGACCAGAAATTGCGAATGAAATTGCTATTGATTCTTATGATACTATTTATTTGGAATTCCCAATTTGGTGGGGAAATGTTCCAAAAATAATTTTAACATTTTTAGATACTTATGATTTAAGTGGTAAAACTGTTATACCATTTTGTACATCTGGTGGTTCAGGAATAAGTACAAGTATGAACACTTTAAGGAATTATAACCAAAATATAAATTGGATTGATGGCAAACAATTTTCGTCAGGTGCAACTGAAAATGTTGTAGAAGCATGGATAAATAGTTTAAATTAGTGATATAATTAATATAGTAGTTTATAATAAAGGAGAGATGAAAATGGAAAAATCAAAAGTATATTTTACAAGTGAGGTATCACCAGAGAGCGTGGTAAAAATTTATGAGGCTTTAGGTGTAAATTTAGCTGGTAAAGTAGCAGTTAAATTACACTCTGGAGAACAAGGAAACCAAAACTATTTACGACCAGAATTTGTTAAGAATTTAGTTGAAAGAGTAAATGGTACTGTTGTTGAGTGTAATACAGCTTATCCTGGAGAAAGAAATACGACTGAAAAACATAGAAAGTTGATGGCTGAACATGAATGGACTAAGTATTTTAATGTTGATATTATGGATGCTGAAGGTCCAGATATGGAATTAGAAATTCCTAATGGTTTACAAATTAAGAAAAATTATGTTGGTAAAAATTTAGCTAATTATGATTCAATGTTAGTATTATCGCATTTTAAAGGTCACGCTATGGGTGGTTTTGGAGGAGCTTTAAAACAATTGTCAATTGGTTGTGCTTCTTCATATGGTAAAGCTTACATTCATGGAGCTGGTGATCCTAATCAAGATATGTTTAAAACTGATCAATTACAGTTTGTAACTTCAATGGGTGATGCTGCAAGTAGTGTTCATAAGTATTTCAATGGTAATATCGTCTATATTAATGCCATGGTAAATATTTCTATCGATTGTGACTGTGATGGTAATGCTTCAGCCCCTTGTATGAAGAATATTGGTATTTTAGCTAGTACTAATCCAGTAGCCATTGATCAAGCTTGTATCGATATTGTTTATAACAGTACTGATCCTGGTAAAGATAAATTAATTGCTAGAATCGAAGAAAAATTAGGGACTAATATTATCGATGCGGCAGCTAAAAATGGTGCTGGTACTAAAGAATATGAATTGATTAATATCGATTAAGGAGAAATAAAATGAGGAAGAATATTAAAACTACTGAAGCTATTTTTCCTATGCCAGTATTAATGATAGCTACTTATAATGAAGATGGCACTATTGATGTCATGAATGCAGCTTGGGGAACCATGCCGGATCGAAATTATATTGTTTTAAATTTAACCGAAACTCATAAAACCGTTAAAAATATTAAGAATAGAAAAGCATTTACTGTTAGTATTGCTGATGCTAAACATGTCGTTGAAGCTGATTATTTTGGAGTTGTATCAGGCAATAATACTAAAGATAAATTTGAAAACAGTAATTTAACTGCTACAAAATCAGAATTAGTTGATGCCCCAATTATCAATGAATTTCCGATTTGTATGGAATGTGAATTTGTCGAATATCAAGATGATCAATATGGTTGTGGCGTAATTGGTAAAATTGTCAATGTCAGTGCTTTAGAAAGGGTTATGAATGGTGATAATGTCGATATTTCTTTAGTCGATGCTATCGCCTTTGATCCATATACTCATGGTTATTATAAAGTAACCGAAAAAGTAGGTAATGCTTTTAAAGATGGACTACAATTAAAAAAATAATTAACAGATCCAAATATGGATTTGTTTTTTAAATACTTTAAAATATAGTATAATAAATATGGAAAGTGAGATGACTTATAATGAATATTGAGGAAGAAATATTTAAAAGAGCTCATGTCGATTTTAATAAATTAGAAGAATATGGTTTTAAAAAAGAAAAAGATGATTATATTTTTTCTAAAAATTTTATGAATGATGATTTTAAAGCTGTTATAACTGTTAATAAAGATGGAATTGTATCAGGAAAAATTTATGATCAACAAACAGAAGAAGAATACACAAATATAAGAATCGAAATAGCTGGTGCTTTTGCCAATTCGGTTAGAGAAGCTTATAAAGATATTTTAAAAGACATCAAAGAAAAATGTTTTACTAATTATTTTTTCTTATCAGATCAAGCTAATAGAATAACGCAATATATTATAGAAAAATATGGTAATAATCCAGAATTTTTATGGGATAAATTTCCTTTTTATGGTGTTTTTAGAAATAACGACAAATGGTATGGAGCTATTATGAATATCGATAAATCTAAAATTGATAAAGGCAGTGGTGAAATAGAAATAATCGATGTTAAAGCCGACGAAGAAACAATTGCAAGTTTGATTAAACAAAAAGGTTTTTATGAAGCTTACCATATGAATAAGAAAAGTTGGCTTACAATCATTTTAGATGATACTATAACTGATGAAAAAATAATTGAATTAATAGATAATTCTTATAATTTAGTAAGTTCAAAAGAATATTGGATTGTTCCTGCTAACCCTAAATATTATGATGTTACTAAATGTTTTGATGATACAAACATTATAACTTGGAAACAGTCGACAGATATTCATATTGGTGATATTGTTTATTTGTATTTATCTATTCCTTATTCGGCTATTTTTTATAAGTGTGAGGTAATAGATGTTAATATTCCTCATCAAAACAATTATAAAGAAATATTGATTGAAAAGGTAATGAAACTTAAACTTCTTAAAAAATATAAACCAGATGAATATACTTTTAAGTATTTAAATGAACTGGGAATTAAATCAGTTCGTAGTCCTCGAAGAATAACACAAGCAATAAAAAATAAGCCAATTTAAACTAATCTGTGATATAATTTATTTAAAAGAATTATATTTTGAGGATGTGAAAAAATGTTTTTTGCTAAACCCGATCTTTATCCCGCTGCTGGATTATATAATTTAAGTCATCTATTAGTAGTTATTATTTTAATTATATTAATAATTATTAGCGTTAAAATGACTAAAATTAAACAAAAGGAAGATATTACTAAAGTAATAAAAATAGCAACTATTATAGTATGGATTTTAGAAATTATTAAAATTATCTTTAATTTTTTAATTGGCAATATTAGTAATGTTAATACTTATGTTCCTTTATATTTTTGTAGTTTATTACTATATGCTGGCATATTTAGTGGTTTTTGTCATGGCAAATTAAAAAGAGTTGGCGATGTTTTTTTAGCTACAGGTGGTTTAGTAGCGGGTATTGCTTTTTTAATTTCACCCGGGACATCTTTAGGGATTTATCCTTTGTTTCATTTTATTAGTTTCCAAAGTCTTTTCTACCATGCAGTTATGATATATTTAGGGATTATCATCAATAAATATACTTATGTTACCGTTACTTATAAAGATTTAAAATATTATGCTTTTTTACTTTTTATTATCTGTATGTTAGCTTACTTTGTCAATGTTATTTTTAATGGTAATTTGATGTTTATTAATGAAGGATTTGGTTTCTTTAAATTAGTGGAGAAATATTGTGGAAATCTATATCCTTTGATTATGATTGTTGGACAAATGACGATTCCTTTTTATCTTGGCTTAATTATTATAAAATTAATAAAAAAATAGTCTTTAAAAATTTTAAGACTATTTATTTGTTATTCGATAAAAATTAAACGAAGGTCGGTTAAAAAATCTAAATTTTAATTCGGAAGTACCTAAACCACTAGAAATATATAAATCAGAATTATTAATTTTATAATAATCATCATAATACTTTTCTGCGCCATAAGGCGTAATTATTTTACCGATTAAAGGTAATCTTACCTGACCTCCGTGGGAATGGCCTGCTAAGATTAAATCATAATTATTAAGATTTAAACTATCGATAAAATCAGGTTCGTGGATTAATAAAATAGAATAAATAGGTTTTATATCATCTGCTGCTAAGTTAGATATATATTTATCAAACTGTTCGGTTTTAATGCCGATATTGGAACTATCTTCATAATTGGTACTGATTCCTGAAATAATAATCGGTTGATTACTATTATTATAAATTAGTTCATATGTATCATCTAAACTTTTAAAACCACTTTCTTTAATTATATAATTATAATCCTCAATTGGTAAATCATGATTACCACTTATCGCATATTTTCCCAATTTAGCTTCAATTTTTTTTAATTGATTAATTATTTCATCTTGGTTGTATGTTAAGCGATTATCAATTAAATCACCAGTTAAAACAACAATATCCGGATTTAATTCATTAACTTTATTAACGATATTTTCTAACTGTTTTTCCAAAATAGTTGAACCATAATGAAAATCAGATAAATGAACAATTTTCAAACCATGATATTCCTCAATTATTTTACTGTTGATGACTTTATATTCTTTGACTTTTAATCCTTTAGTAGCAACAAATCTAGCATATAACAGTAAAGTACTAATTAATACTAAAAAAATTAAAAGAATAATTAAAAATTTCTTCATTGTTACCTCTTAAATAAAAAATAATAAAATAACTTGAACAAACATCATAATGCCATTATGGAATAAATGTAAGCTGATTGGAATAAAGATATTTTGCGATTTTACTAAAGTATAAGCAAAGACAAACCCGGGAATAGAGTAAGGAATGACATAAATTAAATTAACTAAATTCTGATAACTGCCGATAACATGTAAACTACCGAAAACAAGTCCTGAAGCAATGATAAATAAAGTGTCGGTTTTAAAAATATAACGGAAACCTAATCGAAAAATTATTTCTTCTAAAAATGGTGCGAATACAACTGCGGAGATAATCATATAAAAAGGTGCAACCATTAAATTACTGTTGACTATTTCTTGATTAGTTGCGACAGAATTAGGAAATAAAGTAACGATAAACATATTGCTTATTAACATTAAAGAAAAGGCTAAAGCCCAGTACTGCATATATTTACTAATATATGCTTTAAAGTTGTTTTTAAAATCTTTAAAATTTTTTTTAATTTGATCTTTAAAAACATAAAACAAAATTAATAAATAAATAAGTTCTGTTGTCATTAAATAAAATACTTTGCTATTAAGACTTAAATCGTTATAATCAATGCCAATCAATTCTAAAGGTACAGTTTGAAAATAACTATAAATAAAATAAGATAGTACGACGCAAATACCAATAATCATGCGTTTTAAATCTTTTTTCAATTTTCATCACCTTAATATATTATATCAAAAAAAACTAATATTTTATATAAAAATGTTCTAAATGCTTAAAAATGTGGTATAATATTTCTGTTACATGAGGAGTGGGACTTAATCCCACTCTTTAATATAGTTGGAGGAAATATGATAGAAAAAGTAAAGAATTTGATTGAAAAACCGATTAATGAAGCTGGTTACATTTTAGATGAAGTTTTGTATTTACAAGAAAACAATACTAATTTTTTAAGAATAGTCATCGATAAAAAAGAAGGGTTAATTAATGTTAATGATTGTGTTAAGGTTAACGATATTTTAGATTCAATTTTCGACGATATTGATTTCATCAATGAAAGTTATATTGTAGATATTTGCTCTAAAGAGAAAGGAAGTGAATAAAATGGATACTAAAGAGTTTAAAAAAGCGGTTGATTTATTAGTTAAAGAAAAAGGAATTCCCGAAGATATCATTTATGATGCGATGGAGTTAGCTTTAACTAGTGCTTATAAGAAAAACTATAAGTCATTAACTAATGTACGGGTTGCTATCGATAAAGAAAAAGGAGAAATTCATGTTTATTCTTATAAGACCGTTGTTTTAGATGAAGAACATGAAGCTTTAGAACCAATTATGATCGAAGTGGAAGATACTGAATCAGAGGAAGAAGGGGCCATGATTGAAGTTGAAAAACCATACATCTTTGACCCACGGATTCATATAACTTTAGAAGAAGCAAGAAAGATTGTTCCTGATATAAATGTAGGGGAAACAATCGAAGAAGAAGTAACACCGAAAGATTTTGGCAGAGTTGCGGCAGCGACTGCTAAACAAGTAGTTATTCAAAAAATCAAAGAAGCAGAAAAAACAATTATTATGAATGAGTTTGCTGATAAACAAGATGAATTAGTGACAGGATTAGTGGCGATGGAAGATGTGAGAAATTATTATATTGATTTAGGAAGAACGCAAGGTATTTTACCTAAATCTGAAATCATTCCTGGTGAGAAAATTAAAATGGGTTCCAGCATTAAAGTATATGTCACTAAAGTGGAAAGTACCAGTAAAGGACCTTTTATTCTATTGTCACGTACGCATTATGGTTTTGTTAAACGACTATTTGAATTAGAAATTCCGGAAATAAACGAAGGCATTATTTTAGTTTATAGCGTGGCTCGTGAAGCCGGAGTGAGAACGAAAATTGCGGTTTATTCAGAAAATCCTAATGTTGATCCTATTGGCGCATGTATCGGGGAAAAAGGAATGCGCATTGCTAATATCTTAAAAGAATTAGGACCAGAAAAAGTCGATATCGTAGCTTATACAACCGATAAAGTTAAATTTATCGAAAATGCTTTATCACCAGCTAAAAATCTTCATGTCTTTATAACTGATGAGAAAAAACAAGAAGCTTTAGTTGTGGTTGATAATGATAACTTATCTTTAGCGATTGGTAAAAAAGGTTTAAATGTCAAATTAGCGTCAAGATTAACTAAATATAAATTAGATATTAAAACACTTGAGCAAGCTAAAGAAATGGGCATTAATTTAGTTTCTTAAAGAGGTGAGTTATTTTGAAAGTAAAAAAAATACCGATGCGTTCTTGTGTGGTAACTAAAGAAAAATTACCGAAAAAAGAATTAATTAGAGTTGTTAGAACCCCTAATCAAGAAGTAATCGTTGATATAACGGGTAAAGCAAATGGTAGAGGTGCTTATTTAAAAAAAGATTTAGCTGTATTTGAAAAAGCTAAAAAAAATAAAATCTTAGATAGAATTTTAGAAATTGAGGTTAAGGATGAGATTTATGATGAATTAAAAAAATTATTATAGGAGGTGTTTATTATGATGAGTGTATTAGAGTACGCGAATGATGTAAACAAAAGTGTAACGGAAATTCTTAAGATGTGTGAAGAGTTAGATATTCAAGTTACTAATGAAGATGATTTATTAAGTGAAGATGATATTGTCATATTAGATAATGCGGATTTTGAGGAAATGGATAATATTGTCGAAGAAATTATCGAAAACAAAAATATTAAAGTAGATGACTCAGTTAATAAACAAAAATTAAAGAAAAAACAAGATCTTAAACCTAGTAATAAAAATGATTTTCAACAAAAGAAAAAAGAAATGTATAAAAATAAATCAAAATTAATGACTAATGCTAATGATGATAAAATCGTTTTATATAAAGAAAATATGACGGTTAGAGAGTTAGCTGAAAGTTTAGGCGTCAATAGTAGTGAATTAGTTAAAAAGTTATTTTCTTTAGGGATTATGGCGACAATCAATAATAGTATCAGTTTTGAAAATGCGGAAATATTAGCTATTGATTATGATAAAGAATTAAAAAGGGAAGAAACAGCGGATGTTACTAATTTTGAAGAATATGAAATCATCGATAAAGAAGAAGATTTAGTTACAAGACCACCGGTTGTAACGGTTATGGGTCATGTCGATCATGGGAAAACAACTTTGCTAGATGCGATTAGAAAAACCGATGTTGCTAGTGGGGAAGCTGGCGGAATTACGCAAGCTATCAGTGCTTATCAAGTTAAAGTTAATGATAATTATGTGACATTTATCGATACACCTGGCCATGCAGCTTTTACGGAAATGCGGGCACGTGGCGCTAGTATTACTGATATTGTCGTTATTATCATAGCTGCTGATGATGGTATTATGCCACAAACTGAAGAAGTAATCGATCATGCGAAAGCAGCTAAAGTCCCAATTATAGTTGCTATTAATAAAATCGATAAACCGGAAGCTAATGTGGAAAGAGTTTTAACGCAATTAACGGAACATGGTTTAACGCCTGAATCTTGGGGAGGAGACACTTTAGTTAGTTTAATTTCCGCTAAAACAGGAGAAGGTATTAGTGATTTATTAGATAATATTTTATTGGTTTCTGAAATGAATAATTATCGCGCTAATCCCAATCGTTATGCGGTAGGTACGGTGGTTGAATCACGATTAGATAAACATTTAGGTCCGATTGTTACTGTTTTGGTACAAAATGGTACTTTAAGATTAGGTGATCCGATTGTCGTCGGTCATGCTTATGGTAAAATTAGAGCTTTAAAAGATGATAAAGGTGCATATTTAACTTTTGCTTCTTTATCCCAACCTGTCGAAATTACTGGACTTAATGAAGTACCTAATGCTGGCGATAAATTTATGGCATTTGAATCAGAAAAAGAAGCCCGCAATATTGCTACTAAAAGAAAAGAAATAGCTAAAATTAAAGAGCAAAATCCTAGTAAGGCAGTAACTTTAGATGATTTATTTAATAAAATAAAAGAAGGTAATAAAGAAATAAATGTCATTATTAAAGCTGATGTTACTGGTAGTAGTGAAGCGGTTAAAAATGCTTTAGAAAAATTAGATGTCGAAGGTGTTAAAGTTAATGTTATAAGAAGTAGTGTCGGGGCGATTAAAGAAAGTGATATTGTTTTAGCTAAAGCTAGTAATGCTATTGTCATCGGTTTTAATGTTCGACCTAATAATGCTTTAAAAGAATACGCTAAAGAACAAGGTGTCGAAATAAGATTATATGATATCATTTATAAAATTGTCGAAGAAATGGAATTAGCTATGAAAGGAATGTTAGAACCAGTTTTTGAAGAACAAATATTAGGTACAGCTGAGGTGAGAAAAATATTTAAATTTTCGAAAGTTGGGACAATAGCAGGTTCTTATGTAACTGATGGGGTAATCAGAAGAGATAGTAAAGTTCGTTTAATTCGCGATGGTGTGGTTATCTATGATGGTAATATTAATTCTATTCAAAGAGAAAAAGATTCGGTTAAAGAAGTTAAAAAAGGATTAGAATGTGGTATTACGATTGAAAATTATAATGATATTCGCGAACATGATATTATTGAAGCTTATGAAATGGTGGAGATTCAAAGATGAGTGTCAAAATAGATCGTATTGCTAGTAATATTGTTAAAGAAATAAGTTATATTTTAGCTTATGAGGTTAAAGATAACGATATTAAATTTGTAACAGTTACCGATTGTAAATTAAGTAGTGATTTAAGTTATGCTAAAATATATATTACGGTTTTAGATGATGCTAAAAAAGAAACTACTTTAAAAGCTTTAAAAGATGCGAGTGGTTTTATTCGTCGTGAATTAGCTGAAAGAATTGATATTAGACATACGCCAGAATTGGAATTTGTCTATGATGAATCAATTGCTTATGGTAAAAAAATCGAAGATATTATTGATAAAATTCATGAAATTGACACATAATAATATCTATGTTAATATAATTGCTATTAAAGGGGGGTAATTATGTTAGATTATTTAAAAGCTTTAGATGTTTTTAAAGGTTATGTTGCCTTACAAAAGAAAAGTATTGCTGATCAATTAATTGAATCCTTAATCGATCGTAAAGTTATCCATTCTTATGAAGTAGTCGCTGATGGAACGAAAGTAGTTACTAAATTAGGGTTTAATGATTCATTTAAAGAATTAGCTAAAATTGCTTTTTTAGACCATGATATTGGTCGCTTTAAGCAAGCTTTATATACTTCTAGTTTTGATGATACTAAATTAGCTAATTATGGTTATAAAAACCATGGACAATTAGGTAAAGATATATTATTGTCTGGGGTCATATCTTCCCAAATTCCTTGTACCCGTCTATTTGATGATGTTGTTAGTACAGTGGTTAATGACCATGTAACTAAAATAGTCGATTCGAAAGATTTATTAATATTGTGTAGTTCTTTACTTAAAAGTGAAGATGCTATGATGTTTTTTAAACAAGCTGATTTAGTAACTAAAAATAAAGTGATAAATACAATTACGCAAATTGTTCAAGATGTCGATCGCCTAGATATTTATCACCAAATTTTAGATGATCGTTGGATACCAACTAAATCTGATGCTAAAGTTGATTCGAAAATATTCGATTTATTTTATCAAGGTAAATATATGAATATTGCTGAAATTAAAAAACAAGGTTTGTGGAATAGTAATGTTGGGGAATTGGTTCGTTTAAGTTTTATCAATCAAATTAAATTATTAAGTGTTGCTTTAATGATTAAAGAAGAAAATATTTTAGGTAAATTAAAAGAAAAAAGAAATAATCCTTATGTTTTAGATGCTTTTGATGTAACGATGCAAACATTAGATGAAAAAATAAAAAATAGTGATGGAATAACAATTAGATAAATTGTACTTAATTTTGTACAATTTTT